>NZ_JACSEU010000001.1:1800000-2100000 GCF_014334335.1 Treponema sp. Marseille-Q3903 | reverse complement strand
AGCTTGTATACTTCCATCTTTGAAATAAACAATTCGATTACAAACGGATAATAAAAATTCATAATCATGCGAGATTATAAAAAGAGTTTTATTGGTATCGGAAATTTCTAAAATGCTATTTGATACTAAGTCCATTGAATTTTTATCTAAGCCGCTCGTCGGCTCGTCAAAAAATATTACATTACTTTCACTGCTTACCGCAGTTGCAATAGTCAATCTTTGTTTCTGACCTCTTGATAGGGTCATCGGGTGTCTATTCTTAAAATCAAGAATTTCAAACCTTGACAAAATAGCGGCTTTTTCTTCGTCTGTAAGCATTGCACCGGATTTTCCAATACTGAGTTCTTTATTTACACTTTCCGCAAAAAGCTGAAAATCGGAATCTTGCATAACAAAATAGACCTTCCCTAATCTTTTTTTATAGACATATTTTTTACCTTGGATAAAGACAGTGCCGCTTGTTTCCTTTAATAAACCCGCACAAATTCCTGCAAAAGTTGTTTTGCCGACTCCGTTCTCACCTATAATTCCTATAATCTCATTACCGAATGCAGTAATTGATATGTCTTTTAAGATACCGGTATTTTCTTTTTTTGAATGAAAATATGAAAGATTCTTAACTTCCAAGATCGGAGTTTTCATAATCTTTTGCTCATTGTGGTTGACCACTTTCAAATCATTCAAATACAATCTTCTAATATCCCGATGTTTTCGCTGTATATCTATGAGGGATTGGGATGAATATTCTCCTTCAATTTTTCCATCATTAAGCACAATGATACGATCCAATAACTCTGTAAGATAAAACAATCTGTGTTCCAATACGATTATGGTTTTTCCATTATTTTTCAATTCTCTTAAAATGTCTTTTAAATCAAAAATAGACTGTATATCTAAATTTGCAGTAGGTTCATCAAATAAATAGACATCCGGATCCATAGCATAGCACGATGCAATCGCCACTTTCTGTTTTTCTCCACTGGATAGTTTAAAAATACTTTTTTCTTTTAAGTTTTCTATCCCGAAAATCCGTAAGCTGTTTGTGACGCGCTGTTTTATCTCATCTTTGTTCAAACGCATATTGCATAAACCAAAAGCAACTTCGTTAAATGGATCTAACATAAAAAACTGACTTCTTGGGTCTTGGAATACAGTTCCTACCTTCTTGCCTATTTGTGAAAGCTCCATAGTGCGTATATCTTTTCCGTTTAGATAAGCTTCGCCCGTTAATACTCCGTCATAGTAATGCGAGATAAGGCCGTTGATAACAGAGCCGAGTGTGCTCTTCCCGCTTCCGCTTTTTCCGGTAATGACAACAAATTCTCCTTTTTTTATTTCGAGGTTTATATTGTCGAGAATGAGAAGACCTGTCCTTGTTTTATACGAAATATCTTTTAGCGAGAGCACATTCCGCTCCCGTATTGTGTTTTCCACAGCCGAGCATAGTACCCATCTTTTTCCAAAAGTTCATCGTGTTTTCCTTTTTCGATAAGACAGCCTTTTTGAAAGACAAGGATTTGATCTGCCTTTTGAATAGTCCTTAAATGATGAGCGATCACTATGACCGTTCTATTTTTTGCAAGTTCGGTAATGGCATTCTGTATTAAAGACTCATTTACGGGATCGACATTGCTGGTCATCTCATCAAGGATTAAAATCGGAGCGTCTTTTAGAAATGCTCGTGCAATGGAAATCCGCTGTCTTTGTCCGCCGGATAAGAGACCTCCGTTTTCGCCTATATCCGTTTCATAGCCTTTCGGCAAGCTCATAATAAAATCGTGAATCCTTGCCTTTTTTGCAGCTTCGATGATTTCTTCTTTCGTTGCTCCTTTTTTTCCTACTCGGATATTTTCCTCGATGGTGTTATCGAAAAGCTGCACGTTTTGCATAACAATACTGATGCGATCCAAAAGTTCATCGTAGGGAATATCTCGTATATCAATTCCGCCGAGCGTAATACTTCCGCCTTGCACATCGTAAAAGCGCAACAGCAAATTCGTAACCGTCGTCTTACCGCTTCCCGATTCTCCTACAAGCGCGGTCATCGTTTTTTCCGGAACAGAAAAATTTACTCCATTCATTTTGAACTCATCTTCTTCATAAGAAAACTCTACATCTTTAAAAACAATATCGTTTTGTGCAGGAGTAACCCCATCTGTTTTATCGGCTATTACCTCGGCATGAAGAATTTTTCCCAAGCGGTGATAGCTATCTACGGCAGACACATAATACATATAGTGCGTTTCCATCGCTGCAAAAGGTTTATAAAATTCTTTTGAAATGACTGCGATAATCATAAAGCTGAGTACATCAATGCTTCCGCGTAATGCGGCAAGACCGGAATAAATAAAAAGAACAAAATACCCAGCATCAATTAAAAACGAAAAAACCGAAAGCTGTCTTGCCTTAAAACGGGACGCAGCCTTACTTGTTTCTCCGAATTTTTTAGTCTTTTCAAAAAGTTCATTATCCAGACTTTTATTATGCGAAAAACTTTTGAGCACCGGAATACCGCGTACATATTCGACAAATAAACTCACCATATCGGCAAGTGCGGAATTATTGTTATGTTCCGTTTTTTCTGCTCCCTTAATTGTGTAAAAAAGATAGGCAAGCGAAATCGGAATCGACGCGGCCATAACAATGGCTGCACTAAGGTTGATAAAGCAAAGGCCTATAAATACCGCAAGAGCAATGAGAAAATCACCGAACATCCGCGGCCACATGTGCCCTACCACCATCGACATATTGTCCACATCTTTATGAAGAATTGTATTTAATTCTCCCAGCCGTTCATTCGTATAAAATCCCAAACTAAACAGCTTTAATTTGACAATCATCCGCTCCCGTATTTGCTGCACCACATCAAAGCCGGCTCCGTGTTTTTTTAAGTCGGCAATCATATTGCAAATGCCCTTAAAAACGACCAAGCCTATCAGCATTGCAAAAGCCCCGTAGAGTCCCTGCACATTAGTCCCGGCAGCAATCTTAAACAAAATCGAAAACACCGTAAGTAACATCCCTACGGAACTCAATCCGTACAAGGTAAAAAACAGAGAAGAAATACATACATCGATTTTTCCCCTCTTACTCAAAAATACAAATAATTCTTTATACATAAATACTCCTTTTTAGGGGAGGAAAGACACTTTTTCGGATAAAAGATTTCTTCACCTCGAAACTTCGTTGGTTGTTGCCTCCCCTATAACCCCTCCTATTTTCAAAAGAACCGCTTAGGGCTGCCGCCCCTAAGAACCCTGCCTTTTATGGCTAGGTTTATTTTTATATTGAAACAGTTAATGGGAATTTATAGAGATATTCAGCTCAAAATTAATTCTTAAATTAGCTATCTCTTTAATTCCTCATCAGCATTCCTAATTCCTAATTATGAATTATCCCGACACTTTCCAGTTGTCGACTTTGTTTTGGGCTTCGACCATTTCTTTATAAAAGGTGCATCGCAAAATCAATTCTTCATGTGTGCCGGAATCCAGTATGCGGCCTTTATCCATAACGATTATTTTGTCCGCGTTTTGTACGGTGTTCAGGTGATGCGCAATCGTGATAACCGTTTTATTTTTTCTTAATTCTTCGATAGCCTCGTTTATGAGTTTTTCGTTTTCGCTGTCAACCGCCGCCATCGCTTCATCTAAAATAAGAATTGGAGCGTTTTTAAGAATCATCCGAGCAATGGATATTCTTTGCTTTTCTCCTCCCGAAAGTTTTACGCCCATCTCTCCGACCCGTGTGTTGTAGCCGTGAGGCAGGGCGGAAATAAAATCATGACATCGTGCTTTTTGAGCGGCTTCTATCACTTCCGCTTGGGAAGCGCCCGCCTTACCGATCGCGATATTTTCAAAGATGCTCATATTAAAAAGAATTACTTCCTGCTGAACACTTCCGATAAGAGCGGAAATGCTGTCCGTATCATAGCGTGAAATATCTTTGCCCGAAATTGTGAGCACGCCTGAATCAACATCCCAAAAACCCATGATAAGATTCGCAAGAGTGCTTTTACCGCAACCGCTCGGCCCGACAAGCGCATTTAAAGTGTTTTCTTTACACTGTACCGTAATATCTTTTAACGCAAAGCCGTCTTTTTCATACTTAAAATGTACGTTCTTACATTCTATATCCCCCATTTTCAGTTTTTCGCTGATCTTTTCTTTTGCAAGAGGAGCACAGAGAATTACCGCTATGCTTTTGAGCTTTTCAGTAAACACGATGGAAAAATGATGGAGCGTTGCGGTTTTACTTATTGCTGACACAAACACCGAAGATAAGATAACGGACAGTATAAACTGAGCGGTAGAAATATTGTTATGTAATAGCAGTATACTTCCTAACATCATAACCGATACCGCTCCGGCTTCCATAAAAATATCTATAAGCACCATCGGACCCGTAACGGCACCCATACTCTTTTTTACATCTTGCACATAAGAGCGTGCGGAATCCAAAGTCTTGCCGCTAAAACACTCTTCTTTTGCAAATGCCTTTATGACGGCAATATTTTTTACATATTCCATCATATCTTCCCTCATCTGCATTTCTCGTTCAAAATATATTTGGAATCTTTTTTGCATGGTCTTTGCAGATAATTGTTGTACAAGGAACATGAGCGGTACCCCTGCAATCATTATTAATGCGAGCCGGTAATCTATAAAAAGCATTGTAATAAAAACCAGAACAGGAAGCAGAGTTGCCGCCATAATTTCCGGAAGACCATGCGCCAGATATATTTCAACCTGCTCTACATCGTGTTCAACGATGCTTGTAAGCTCGCCGGTAGTATGCTTTTTAAAAAAGCCTAAATTCAATTTTTTTAGGTGTTCAATTATGGCAAGCCGTAATTCCGTCAATGTACTAAAAGCCCTGTCATGAGCTGTCTTTACGGCAAGATAATTACAACACGCCTTCAGCATAAACGAGATGAAAATACCTCCGGCAATCATTTTAAAATATTCCCTTTCCGCTTTGCCCGAAAATAGGCTGCTTATCACCAATACCAATAAAATCTGCGGTAGTAAGTCAAACACTATTTTAAGTGCAAGCAGCACATTGGACAAAAAGGTTTTACCCGTTACCTGTTTTTTTAATTCCTTTTCAGTCATATCTACTCCTCTCTACATCTATAGTGCGCATGTATATTCGTTTACCTTCAAAACCGAATAATATTGAATATTTATTCAATATTGATAGATAAAATAAGGAGCGGTTGAACGCTCCTAAAATAAATGCTCTTCTATATTAAAGTGATTCCACGCCGTTAAAATAACACGTATTAAGAACAAAGAGCATATCTTCTGCCCATTTTTCATTTTTATAGTGCCGTGCAATTTCCATAAGTCCCTCAACATAATTATTTGCCAGAATATGAGCAAGCATGGGATCGTGCTTGGTTTTTGAATATCTCTTTAAACCGTCTTTTATATGCTGTTCCAATCGTTTAACCCACATATCTTTTGCATTCTCATGTTTCGTTCCCGAGCTCTTGTCGATCAAAATGATGAGTTTTATTCTACTCTTTAACAGTTTGGGAAGTTGAGATGCTCCGCCCCGATTAAATCTTTCATAGGGACTTCCGGTCTCCATCTTTTCCTCATCTTCCATCATCTTAATGATTTTATCCAACATACCTGCGACTACTTCATCAAATAATCCTTCTTTGTTTTTGAAGTAGGTATAAATAAGCGCAACGGGAATATCAGCCTGTTCTGCAATATCCGTCAGCTTGGCGCTTCTATAATCTTGTTCATAAAATATTTTTTCCGCAGCCGTCAGAATTCTATCCTTGACTTCTTCTTTTAATACCTGCATACTACCTGCGCATTTGAAACGTTATCTTTTTTGTCAATACTGAATTATAATTTAATATTAAAAGGAACTCAAATATTTGTCAAGTCTGGCTGACACTTTTGGAAGTATACAGCCTGTCTACTGTGCTGCGGTCAAAAACGGATTTCCCTGCCTAAACAGAGTATTTGCAGAGCAGATACGGAGTCCTATACCCCTTATATTTTTGACCAGTGCTAAAAAAAGATATAATCACCATTGAAAAATTATAATTACCGTCTCGATTTTGATACACCAACTAAAAGCGGAAATGATCGATTGGATTATGCTACCACAATCTTGATATGCAAACAGTGTACCATCTTTACAGCACCATACAAAGGATTCCTGCAGGAATCAGCAACGAACCAAGTATCGATTTCGCATTCATATTTTCATACAGAAAAATTTTAGCAATGAAGGTTTTTCGATAGCTATTTTAGAAGAATATTTGCTCTGTATAATCATAACGTGCATAATTATTTTTTTCAAAACATACATCGTTTGGGTTGTAATTGCACACCGACTATCAATAGTTACATACATATCACTTAAGCGGTATCAAAACAAGAAATATTTAAGGTCGTCAAAATCCGTTGCAAACCTATATTACTTTAGAGTAATAATCACAAATTCTCTCGGCATATCAAACTTGGTCATAATGCTTGCGATACGATTCATACATGTTGCTGCAGATATATTGGTATGAATAAACAGCATATCACCTTTAAGGTTTGAGATTTTATCCGGGAATAGCCCATCAAATTATTTATATCGGGTGGTTAGATCTAAATTCTTGTCTATGATCGTTTTTAATAAACCCCAGTGTAGAATTACACCTTCGCGATTGAATAAGTCAGTTTGATTATCAAGGATAAATTGAAAATCATATCTGCTATCTTCTTTCATAAATGTAATAAACTTTATGAAAACATCTTGCCAAGTCGAGACATTAAAAACGCTCTCGTTGATTATCATTTTTGCCGGTTTATTTCCCTCTGCCCAATCACCGGCATCGTCATCTATAGGAGAAAAGGTTGTGACATCAGTTTTTTTTCTATCATAGTTAGAAGCTGCTTGATATTGTTGAGGTAATGGGAATGTCTCCAAGAACCAATTAATCATATTTGATTGGTGTTGTTTTATACTATCCTCATTCCAAGCATCATTGTTAAGCATTTCCAGTCTATAATATAAAGAAGAGGTGTGTAATTGTATTTTTTTATCTTTGAAGGGATTGTTCCCCATTTCACTATTAAACTCTGTTAGAATTAGAATGAGATTTCCAATATTATGCAAATATTTTTTATGTATTTTTTCATAATTTTTCCAAGCATTGTTTTCCACTCATCATTGAGCGTCTGCGGCATAATGTGTGCTATCGTGATTTTAGCATTTCTAAAATCAACCGGGACTTTTGCATTGTGTTCTTCTATTTTCCCCAGAATAAATTTTCCATAGGTTTTAAAATCTTCATAAAATTTTGAAATCATCAAGACTTGCCGCATTTCATCATCATTCGGAAGTCTCATTTTATAAAACATACTTGATAATAAATCGATCATTTAAATTTTCTTTTGCACGAGATCATGTATTCGATTGCAGAGAAGTACGATATTTTTATTTTCTCCTTGCGTTAGCCGTGCTATTCGTCTCCGTATTAGATACGTTCTAATGATTTGCAATATCGCTATAAAATTATCATCACTAAATATTATAGTGCTTGTTTGATTTTGATGATAATAAAGCAGCCCAAGGATAAACGGTTTGAATGCTTCAGTTTTTATATCATGAAAAAAATTCCTCAACAGTTCCTTTATTTGACTGTCTTCTATTTTATCTGGTGAAATAGTATCAGTGATTTCTGCTTGTATAATACAAGTATGAAGTTTTACATACTTTACGATGTCGTCAATAAAAGCTTTATGATTAGCATACGATTCTTCGACAAAGTTTTTGAAGTTTGCATAAACTTCTTTTGTGTTATTATCACCTACAACTTTTATAGAAGTAGATTTTTTATACTGTAAAAAATCTCGAAAAAAGTCCGACGTACTGCCGGTTAATTGTAGTTCAATTTTTGGATACCAAATTGTTTCATACATGATCGATTGATGCGTACAGTCCATATTGAGCAAGACATAATTTCTGATTAAATCGGATAGAGTGAGCGGTTTTCCTAAAGAATTGAGCGTTTCAAAAATAATTTGCGAGTCTTCACCTTTAAGGGTCTTTCATCTAAGAAAATAACGGCAACATTAAGCCGTTGGATAGCTACAATACGAGTGCAGGAGACGATGGTGCAAAATTGTCGGGAGGGCAGCGGCAGTGGATTATCATTGCCCGTGCTCTGTTGCGGAACGCACTGATACTGATTCTTGACGAAGCAACCGCTTATGCTGATATGGAAAATCAGCACAAAATTCAAAAGTCGCTCGAAGAATTATGTAAAGACAAAACAATCCTTAAAATTCGATAGCCGAACAAAATATCAATTTTGGAGGCGGACGAATTCATGCGCGATAGCGCATACGTTAATAAGCGATGTTTGCGCTTTGCGCAAACTCGGCGTTTAACCAGACCGCATAATTTGAGAGGTCTGGTTAAATATTCATTGTAATTGCATACCGGTTATCAGCAGTTACCGACTGCGATCAAATTATCGTGATGAATAACGTAACGGTCGCTGCAACGGGAACACACGGCGAACTGTTGAAGCAATCACCGCTGTATGCAAAGCTGTGGGAAACGCAGGTGCAGAGCCGGAACTGGAAGCTGGAAAGGGGAGAGTAAAGGACGGTAAAAGGGATTTTATAGTGTTGACTATCAAAAAATACGGTATAAATCATAAAAAAGACTTTTTAATGAATGATAAAACGGTCTTGAAGCATTTTTACCTCTCTATAATGCGAAATCTTTGAAACTTGCCTTATACCTTCTTTGTTTTTTTGTATAAAATGGGTATAATGCACTAAAATTGGGCATTTTATTCTAGGGTAAGATTTGATATATTTATGGAAAAGATAATAATCATTCCTGAAGGAAAAATACGTGACTATGTAGATGGGACAATTCGAAACGAGACCCCTGAAGAGTATGTACGTCAAACAGTTGAAAAGCGGTTAGTAAATGAGCATAAATATGCTAAAGAACGCATAGCTATTGAATATAGTATACAAATGGGGTCAGGCAGGAAACGAGCTGATATCGTTATTTTTCCTGATGGCACAACTGAAGATGAAAAAAAAGATCAACAGCGTGTTTCTCTTATCATCGAATGCAAAAAAGAAGCCATAAAACCGACTGACAAGGATAACGGCACGGAACAGCTGAAAACCTATATGTCATCATGTAGTAACTGCGAATGGGGTATGTGGACAAATGGGCTGCACAAGACCGTTTTCCGAAAAACTATTGACGAAAAAGGTATGTTTGTATGGGATGAATATAATGATATTCCTTCAGCAGATGGAAGTGCTGATGAAAATGAAAGACCCAACCGCAACACGTTAAAGAAAGCTTTTGATGATAATCTGCTGTTTACTTTCCGCACTTGTCATAATATTATTTATGTATATGAAGGGCTGCAAAAGCAGCCTGCTTTTTTTGAATTCTTAAAAGTTATTTTTTGTAAAATTCATGATGAACACAATGTTCTTGATCCAATTGAATTCTATACAACTTCAACAGAACGCAATTATAAAGACGGTCAAGCAACGGTATATAAACGAATTACGAAAATATTTGAAGCAGTAAAAAAGAAACATGCTCAGATATTTGATCAGAATGACAGCATAAAACTTACACCGCGTACCCTTACTTTTCTTGTAGCAGAACTCCAAAAATACGCCTTACTCAATACGAACATCGATATTAAAGGAAAAGCGTATGAAGAAATTGTGGGAGCAAACTTACGGGGAGACCGCGGAGAGTTTTTTACTCCGCGCAATGTAATGAAAATGGCAGTTGACATGATTAACCCTCAAGATACCGAAAAAGTTTTGGATAGCAGCTGCGGTACGGGCGGGTTTGTAGTTACAGCAATGAATAAAGTAATTGAACGCCTGCAAAAACGGTTTATAGAACAGTATGGCGAAAAGGCAAAATGGAATCATGATATTCTAAAGGCTTACAATGAGAAGATTTCAGAAACAGCTGCAAAAAACTTCTTCGGCTTTGATATTAATCCTGACCTTGTAAAAGCTACTAAAATGAATATGGTGATGAATAATGACGGCAGTGGTAATATTGTACAACTCAATACCTTGCTTCCGCCGCAAGAATGGGCAGAAGAAACAAAAAAATATCTGGCAACAGCGCTCGAAGTAGATTCTAAAACCATTCTAAATCATAAAACAATCGGTCTTTTCGATGTGATTGTTACAAATCCGCCCTTCGGTTCCAAGATTCCCATACAAGACACCCAGATATTGGAGCAATTTGATTTAGGACATATCTGGCAAAAAGATGAAAAAGGTAACTGGCATAAAACCGCACGCTTGCAAAGTAGCGTACCGCCCGAGCAGTTATTTATCGAACGCATATTGCAATTGCTCAAAGAGGGAGGGCGTTGTGCAATCGTGCTGCCCGACAGCATTCTCGGCGCTCCCGGATTGGAGTATATCCGCCAGTGGTTGATTTGTAAAACTCGCATCATTGCCAGTATAGACCTACACGCCGATGCATTCCAGCCGCGTAACGGAACTCAATGTTCGATTCTCTTTCTTCAAAAGAAAACACAAAAAGAAATGGACGAAGAAGAAAAAAGCGGCCAAATAATTGATTACAACATATTTATGACCATGATAGACCATATCGGACACGACAAACGCGGCAATACTATTTTTAAGCGGGATGAAAAAGGTAATCTTATTATGGTAGAGAAAGAAGAAAACATTGCCGAAAAAGATTCGGACGGAAATGTAGTTTACCGCAGAGAAACACATCAGGTAAAAGGCGTAAATGACCAAACTGTTTTGGTTGCCGATGTTTTTGCTAAATGGAAAAAGCAGGAAGGCATTACATGGTAGCCGATAACTTAGCTTTAAACAGGTTTCATGAAGAAAAACCGATTGAAAATCCTTTATCTCCTACACCATTACAATATACTTCCGTTTCTCTATCTGAAGTTCAATACAACAAACTCCGTCTTGAAGCAAGTGCTTTTAACCTTAATGCTAAAGCAGCAAAATCAAAAGTAAAGCATTGTCTATACGGATATGTACACCTTTGGGGAGATGGTGGATTAGTGAAAGAAGCCTTTTACGGGAATCGTAAAAAACGTAATTATGTTGACAAAACTGTAATAGGTTCGCAAGGCTTTATTGGAAGTTCAGAAATGTTAGATATTAATCCTAGACCGCTCAAGTTTCTAATAAAAACTGAATCTTCTCAATTCTCTGTTAAAGAGGGGTGCATACTGCTTTCTCGCTCAGGTACTATAGGTAATGTTACATTTGTTAATAAAACATTATCAAAACTATTAGTTAGCGAACATGCAATAAGAATTGAACCTATTGCTTTTGGAGGCTATATTTATTCTTATTTGAAAACAACAATTGGTAAAACACTTATTAAAGCAAATACCTTTGGTGCTGTGATTGATGAAATAGAACCCGAACACTTAAAGAATATCATTATTCCCGATGCTCCCGAAAGTATAAAACAGAATATACACGAGTTAATTATTACTTCGTATAATTTACGAGATCAATCAAATGACCTTATTGAAAATGCAGAAAAAATACTTTATCAAGAATTACAACTACCGCCAATAGAAGATCTAAAGCCAACATATTTTGATAAAACCGTTGACCTGCGTAATTATACTACTCGGCTGAGCAGTTTGGATTTGAGATTGGATTGTTCGTATCATGTACCAATATGTAATTCAATAATAGATACTTTAAAAAAAACAGCGAAAAATATTCTTCTATGTAAGGATAAAGCTATTTCAGATTCAATTATTTTACCAATGAGATTTAAAAGAACATATGTTGAGGGGCATGAATATGGTACAAAATTCATAGGAGGCAAACATATAAATGAATTAAATCCTACCTCAGAAAAATATTTGTCTACAACATTACATGGAACAAGATTGGGAAGAGAACTCCTCTTAAAAGAAAATACTATTCTTATAACTCGAAGCGGTACAATTGGTAAAGTATCTATTGTACCTAAGCATTGGGAAAACTGGGCTGCAAATGAGCATATGATAAGAGTATTTCCTGCAAATAAAGAAATCGCCGGTTATTTGTATTGCTGGTTAAGTACTGATTATGGTTTGCAATTTATTCAAAAGCATACATATGGAGCTGTTGTAGATGAAATTGATATACATCATGTTGGGGATGTAGAAATTCCTCTACTCAAAAATGAATTAAAACAACAAGAGATAAACAATATGGTACTACAAGCAAATGATCTTCGTTATCAGGCTTACTTAAAAGAACAAGAAGCCATTAAGATGATGGACGATGTTATTGAAGGTAAAATCATAAGATTTTAGTTTGGAGAAAACAAATGAAAGAAATAGTCATTAGAAAAGATAAAACAATAGCGTATGATGATACACATTGTTATGTGGACGGTCAAATTATCTCTTCTACAGATAATAAAACTGATGCATTTGAATTGGCAACCAATATCTCCACTCCAATCGAACAGGCGGCTAATAAAGAAAAACTCAAGTTTTACAATAATTTTTTTAAAAGGCATTTTCAGAATATTGTCATATTATCTGCAGCAGGGACATCTTTGGATAATGGAGCTGATGAAACGAAGCGTGGCAAAATACGTGACGGACTTTGGGAATATTGTTTGTCTGAAATTGATGCTTTTATAAATGATATAACGGATTTAAAGGAAAGAGATTTCTATAAGCATAAAGATATTGAAAATTTATTATCTCATATTATCTTACATAAAAAACTTAATAGCTCAAATGAAGCATTTTCAGATAAAATTACTGCTCTTGAAAAGAAAATAGCGGAAGCTTGTACATTAACGTTACAGGAAGGGGCTCCTCATAAACTATTTCTTGATAAAATTACTGCACGGAAATCAAGTGATTCACGGATTCAACTATTTACTACGAATTATGATACCCTATTTGAACAAGCCGCTCAAACCGGAGGCTTTGTAATTATAGACGGTTTTTCATTTACCGAACCAAGAGAATTTTCAGGACGATATTTTGATTATGATATTGTAAATAGGGAAAGAACAAGATTAA
This sequence comes from Treponema sp. Marseille-Q3903, assembly GCF_014334335.1. Classification (NCBI taxonomy): domain Bacteria; kingdom Pseudomonadati; phylum Spirochaetota; class Spirochaetia; order Treponematales; family Treponemataceae; genus Treponema; species Treponema sp. Marseille-Q3903. The sequence continues at coordinate 2,086,928 of NZ_JACSEU010000001.1, read as the reverse complement.
AACAAGAAGACAGTTTTGTTTCAAGAGTTTTTCATTTATATAAATTACACGGTTCCTTGAATTGGGAGAAAACAGGGGAAAAAATTATACAAACTGCAAACCCAGAGCAGCCTTTAATTATTTATCCGGCCTCAAATAAGTATGAGAGTTCCTACGAACAACCTTATTTTGAAATGATGTCAAGATTCCAACAAGCGCTACGGAAAGAAAATATTTTATTAATCGTTATTGGTTTCGGCTTTAAAGATAAACATATCAAAAATGTAATTTTAGAAGCAGTAAATCAAAACCCCAGTTTTCAATTAGTGATCATTAATTATAGCGGTACTGAAGATGGTTCAATTGATAGAGAAGGTCTAAAAGATTTTTTTGAGGACGATAAACATAAAATAATTAAAAGAAATGTGACAATTATATTTGATTCATTTAAAAATTTTTCTAATAATTATCCAGAAAATGAAACATATTCCGAAAAATACGAAGGTGATAAAAATGAAACCATTTAACCATAACTATTTTCTAGGATATATCAATGAAATTACAGCTCAATATGTAAAGATTCATTTTCCTTCTTCTAATTTATTACATACATTCTATCATGAAGGATTAAATTTTACAGGTGGAAATGTCGGTAAGTTTATCGTAATTGAAGGAGAAGAATATGGCTTCCTTGCACGTATTATCGAATTAAATTTACCGGATAGTGAACGAAAAGAAATAAACGAAAAAGCAATATACGATGATACAACATTATTTCATCCATCCGGTAAGGCGGAATTGCTTTTAACATTTAATCTATTTGAACCAAATAAAACACAGAAAACCGTCTCCAATTATCCTCATATAGGAGCAAAAGTATATGCCTGTTCTGATGAGCAGATTTCAAAATATATTAAGGAATTCGGTAAAAAAGAGAACAATATAGATGTCGCATATGCACCAATAGGAAAACTCACTGCAAATGATGCTCTCTGTAATGTCTCTTTGGATTCTTTATTTGGACGTCATTGCGCTGTTATCGGTACTACAGGTGGAGGAAAGAGCTGGACAGTAGCAAAACTAATAGAAGGAATAACTGAGTATACAAAGAATAAAGTCATTTTGATCGATGCAACAGGAGAATATAAAAATCTAACAAATAATTCATATATTTTAGGTGTGAATTCTTATTTTCCATATCAAAAACTGTCTATTCCTGATTTATTCTATTTATTAAGACCGACAGGGCAATCACAACGACCTATTCTATTAGAAGCGATTCGATCATTAAAGATAAAACAGTTACAAGGAGAAAATAACGTATATGTAAAAGCAGGTACCAAAAAATCTATTTATAGGAATTTGTATGATGAGAATATAAATATTATTGAAGACAATTACTGCAACTTTGACATACATCTCTTAGTAAGACAAATTCATGAAGAGTGTATTTATCCTAACGGTTATCAGGATATAACAATATTTGGAGGGGAAGATAAAAAGACATACGATTATCAAACTTCTCTTATTGCACGCATAACAGATCTTCTGAATACAGATATTTTTAAAAAATTACTCGGATTTAATAATATACCAGGAAATATTTCTTCAATAATTAAAACTATAGATGACTTTTTATCTTCATCAACAGGTGCAATATTACGGATCAGCTTTGAAGATATTCCATCATCTTTTTCTGCTAAAGAGATTGTTTCGAATGCCTTGGCAACATATCTGTTACAGAAAGCAAGAAGTAAAGACTTCGTAAAAAATCCTGTTGTATTATTTTTAGATGAGGCTCACCAATTTTTAAATAAAGGTGTGAAAGATGAATTTTTTGAGATACACTCACTTGATGCATTTGATTTGATTGCTAAAGAGGCTCGTAAATACGGCTTATTTCTCTGTTTATCTACACAAATGCCGAGAGATATTCCTGTTGGAACATTAAGCCAAATGGGAACTTTTATTGTTCATCGCCTAATTAATGATTTGGATAAAAAAGCAGTAGAGAATGCCGCTTCTTCTGCAAATAGAAATGTTCTATCATTTTTACCCATACTTGGCGAAGGCGAAGCATTACTTGTTGGGGTCGATTTTCCTATGCCTCTACTACTAAAAATCGATGAGCCTAAAAACAGACCTGATTCTGAAACACCAAAACTTAGAAGAAAATAACACTCAAAACATCGAACAAGGTACGGATACAAAAGGTAAATTCAACAAAGTGTATTATAACGAAGAAAAATAGAACTTATTGTATACGTATATTGCTCATACGAGATCAAAACTAAGATTATACAGATTTCACAGAAGATGGCGGTTCTGACATAAACTCGTCTGTTGTGCAGATTTTTGTCACGGATACCGCTGGTTCCAAGCAACCTCATGTTCAGCGAGGTCGCAGATATCCCCTTCCCAAACGGACAAGGATGTCTGTGGTTCCACACAGCAGCGATGTTTTTTACTTCTCAAAAAACTCGCGTCCAAGAATTGACAAGGGTGTCAATTCTTGGACAGCGTGAGGGATTGCAGCGGTAGCCTTTTTGCCGTTGATACATGGCAAAAGCAGTTTTCGACGTGAGGAGAAACACTGCCTCTATAATGCAGTAATGGCAAAAAGCTACAAGCGAAAAGCCCGACGGTTTGCGCCGCCGGTACATAATTATACGGCGTAAACCGGCACGCCCATAATCATAATATCATAATTAAAAAATATAATTCTGCTTATTGTCCCTCACATTCGTTTTCAGCCAAAATATATCGCCGGTAGACAATGTTTCGTTTATTTCATGGACGCCGGGCGGGAGAATAATTAAAATCGGAGTAACCTGTAGGAGATTCCATGCTAAAAACGGTGAAGGCTTTTTTGGCCCTTATGCAAAACCAAAAAAAGGAAATTGTTTTTTCCGTTGTATTAAGTTTTATCGACGGCTTTTTTATAATGATACCTTTTATCATCGCCTTTGAAATCGTAAACGCCGTACCGCTTTTTAATCCCGACGCTTTGGGAACGCTTGATGTCCGTAGTATGTACCGGTACATCGGCGTTATGGCGGCAGCGGTTTTTATTAGAATTGTACTGCGTTACTTTACGCTCTATTTCCGCGGTGGGGCAGGTTATAAGGCAATGTGCCGCGAGCGTAAAAACTTAGGGACACGATTACGCAAGGTATCGCTCGGCTTTCTCAATAAAAAAAACACGGGCGACTTGGTTTCGACCATTACTTCCGATGCGGCGTTTTTGGAAATTGAAGGCATGGGCGTTATCGAAAAAATCGCTCTGGGCATTCCTGTTTTTGCTATCGGACTTACTGTCTTGCTTGCCTTCGATTACCGCATCTTTTTGCTCACCGCTTTTTTGTTTGTTCCAGTATGGTACATGTATAAAAAATTATCTACATTGCAGGACAAATTAAAAATAAACCGGCAGGACTTTATCGGAAAAGTTACCGCCGATATTGTTGAATTTATCAACGGGATCCATGTGCTTAAAATATACAACATGGCGGAAAAGCGGTTTTCAAAAACGGCTGAAGCGGTAAAGAATTTACGGGATTTTTCCGTCCGCGCGGAACTCGCTCATATTCCTGTCGGCTCTCTTTTTCAGTTTTGCTTACGGCTTGTTACGGCGGGAATAGTTTTTTCTTCCGCCCTGCTTTTTTTACGGGGAACGCTTTCTTTTGCACACATCTTTTTGATGATGACCGCCTCTTTCGGTTTATTCAGCGGTATTGAAGCGATGGGGATTTTCAGTATCTTTTCTAAAATGACTCAGCAGTCAATCGACCGTATGAATGCCATCAAAGCTGTTCCGGAAATGCAAAACCTTTCAGGGAACCTGCTGCTCGATCCTCAAAAACCGCACGCTTTCGATATTCAATTTGAAGATGTTTCTTTTGCGTACGCCGAAAAAGAGGTGCTGCACAATATCAGCTTTTCAGTTCCCGAAAAAACGGTAACCGCTCTCGCAGGTCTTTCGGGAAGCGGCAAGACGACTATTGTGAATCTGCTTGCCCGTTTTTGGGATATAAAAAAGGGGCGTATCAGTATCGGCGGCACCGATATTAAAGAACTCAATTACGAAAACCTTTTGCACAATATCAGCTTTGTGTTTCAGGATGTGTTTTTGTTTAACGACACGATATTGAATAATATCAAACTCGGCAGGGAAGATGCTTCTTTGGAGGAAGTGTATCAGGCGGCTGAGCGTGCGGGCTGCACCGATTTTATTATGCAAACTGAAAAAGGCTACGATACGGTTATCGGAGAGGCTGGCTTGCGGCTTTCGGGCGGAGAAAAACAGCGCATTTCGATTGCCCGTGCCTTTCTTAAAAATACTCCGATTGTGCTCTTGGACGAGGTTACCGCCAATGTCGATGCGGAAAACGAAGCCAAAATACAAGCCGCCTTACAGGAATTGCTCAAAGATAAAACCGTCATCATGATTGCTCACAAGCTGACAAACCTCCGCAACGCCGGCCAAATTCTGGTCCTCGAAAACGGGCACATTGTTCAGCGCGGCAGGCATGGGGAGCTGATAAAAGAAGAAGGCCTCTATAAAGAATTGTTGGAAGAATCTAAAAACTGACGGTGATTTTCCATTTGTAAGAACACAGTGAAAACCGCAAAAATTTGCAGAAAATGTTCCAATGTTGTGTCGTATTGATGCTTACATCGGTACCGTGAAAAACAGTTTGCGGATACAGCTTTTTTTCTTATTCACTACACTGTGATTTCAATCTGATTGTCTTCGAACGCAACGATGCAGCTTTCGTAATATCCGTCACCTGTTGTTCTAGGACCGCTTGCAACGCTGAATCCCGCATGTCTTAGCTTTTCGGTCAGTTCATCTACTGCCTCTTTGCTGCCGACTGAAAAAGCGATGTGTGCATACCCAGTGCGTGTCGGAAGTTTTTTTGGATCCGACATTTCGGGCTTGTTCATTATTTCCAGCCGAGCACCACCATCAAAACTTATAAAATACGAACGAAAATCTGTAGTTTTATTGTGGTAACCGGCATTCGCTCGTCCGTTAAAATATCCGGTAAAAAAATCTCGTGCCTTTTCCAGATCATTTACATACATGGCGATGTGTTCGATTTTCATAAATGCCTCCTGATTTCCGGTTTTTAATTTCTGCAAACAGGGATTTGCAATTCAATTCGATTTATTTTATCTCATATCTGAAAACGAATCTATGTAACTAGTGAGACGGTGTACTGGGAGTACGGTAGGTTGCAGCGTGGGAATGTTGCGACGCCGGACATAAGCTGCATTGAAATTGATGAGCGATTGAGCGAACGCAAGGCGGGGAAAAACAGTAATAACCGCGAAATGTTTAAAAAAAAGATGGGAAGATTTTGCTTTTGCAGAAGCTGACGGCGAACCTATTGGCGATGTGCAAAAACGGAATATCGAAGCTCTGAATGAAATTCTTCAAAAATATGCGGATAAAAATATTGTCATAGGAACTCATGGGACGGCATTAAGCAGTATATTCAATTATTATGATCCGGGTTTTAATGGAGAGAGTTTTATGAAAATAATTGATTTTATGCCTTATATCGTAAAAACGGAGTTTGCTGGAAATAAGTTTTTATCAAAAGAAGAATTGTTTTATATAAAAAAGAAATATATAGATGTCTGATTTGTCTTTGATGTAAAACAATTGCAAATAATGATATTTTTATTTAAAATAAAGTCAGAAAGAAAGGATGAGGTACTTATATGTTTAACTTAATTATTTTAGTGGCAGTAACAGTAATCGCTGTTCGTTTAACAAAAAAAGGTGATTACATTAAGTACCAGCCCTGGCTGGACTAGTCTCCTTTATTTTCAAACAGCGCATTAAATTTTTCTAAATCTTCCTGACCCTTTTCATCTTTTTCTTCCGGCAGTTCCCATGCATTATGCAGGTTTTGCATCAGTTCCCTCATTTTGTTTTTGTGTCCTACATCAGAACAAATGGAGTTGTAGAGATCTTTTCCACTGTGATAAACGAAACTTGACGATAAGCTTTCCCTCGTATATACTACAATATATATGGTGGTGATGATATGGTTTGTACAAAAGTGTTCACAAGCGGAAACAGCCAGGCAGTAAGAATCCCTAAAGAATTTCATATCGATTTTTCCGAATTATTCATCAAGAAAATCGGTTCATCAATAATTCTGACGCCGAAAGAAAGCAAGTGGGAAAATCTTAAAAGAAGTCTTTCCGAGTTTTCCGATGATTTTATGTCGGAAGGAAGAAATCAACCGGCAATGCAAAAACGGGAATTTTAAAGTTTAATGTATTTGCTGGATACAAATATCTGTATTTTCCTCATAAAAAATAAAAATCAGTATTTGGAAAAAAAATATTTAACTGTAAAAAAGAAGAATTGTTTCTTTCCGCTATCACGATTGCGGAATTGGAGTACGGTGTTTCAAAAAGTCAATGTAGAGAAAAGAATCGCCGGGCGCTTTTGGATTTTTGTGCAGATTTTACTAACATAATAGATTTTACTACAGAAGACACGGAAACATACGGAATGATTAGAGCCTATCTTGAAAACAAAGGTATTCCGATCGGACCTTTTGATACACAGATTGCCGCCCAAGCGTTAGCAAGAAATCTTACTGTAGTTACAAATAATATAAGAGAATTTTCCCGAATACCCGGACTGAAAGTCGAAGACTGGACAAAAGAATCATAGGGAACCTATGAAAAAAATCTTTTTCTTTCCAATGTTTATGGTAAACTTGAAGAAGCAAAGCAGGACATGAAAAGCGCAGATATTCTTCTGTTGAAGATGCGGTTGCTCATATAAGGGAAAAACATGGTCTATAATGTACATATTTTTTACGCAAAAAGAGATTATAATAATTTAATATAAATAAAATCTAACACCCGTAATTTATTCTGCCTGGGACTCGGAGACTTTTTGCGGTAATGTGCAGCTAAGGTGCGGAAAGAATCAGATTCGGTTTCACCGAAAGAAATAAAATGCACGTATACGCATAAATCATCTGACGCCGTTTCCAAATTCAGCACCTAAATCAGATAGATTTTTGATTTATGAAATTTATGATAAAAAATCACTTTCGAGAAATGCAGTTTTCAAAGGAAATGACAATGAAACTGTAACTCATATTCTTTTCGTTTTGGATTTGAAGAAAATGCCCCTGTAAGTGAAAAAAATCCAATTCACTGAAAACAGCCGCTTTTTTACCATTTGCAAAATTCGAAAGGTAGTGTTAATATGAAAATATTGAAAAAAATGTTGACAAGGGTTTTGAGGAGAGCATAATCTTGAACAGAACAGATAAATCTTTCTTTAATGATTTTTATATAGAAGAAAAAGACCGTCGTGTCCGAGCGTGAGAAAATGCGTTCGCGGTACGTCGTTTTTTTTGTTTTTAATAGGTTTTCCAAGCCAACAAGTTGTGCGCAAACTTGCGGTTTAACATAAAACTAACTTACGTAGGAGGAAATATGAGAACCTGTTTAAGAAAAATCGGAATACTTGCGGCGGTTGTCGTCGCGGTGATAGGAATTACAGGATGCTGGATCTCCACTGACGGAGGTAAAACACCTGACACAAATGCATCTGACACAAAAAAAACTGACACAAAGAAACCTGGTGCAGAGACACCTGAGCCAGAGACCCCTAATCCAGAGACCCCTAATCCAGAGACACCTGAGCCAACAATTCCGCCAGCAGTTCCAGAGAACTTTGTAAGAGTCCCCGGCATCTCAATAAGAGGAGATGAGACTTGGACACCATCCTCAAGAGTGTTTGTGAGCGGACGAATGCTGGAGATAAAACCCTTTTTCATGAGCGACCACGAAGTGACAAGGGCTGAGTACAAAAAGGTAATCGGAAGCGACCCGAGTATAGCAAAGGCTCACGACAAGGACGGACATGAACTTACGGGAGAAGCTGCAGGCAAGAATCCTGTAAACCAAGTCAGCTGGTATGATGCACTCGTGTACTGCAACAAGCTTTCGATAAAAGAAAGCCTCACCCCATGCTATAAAATCAACGGCTCTACAAACCCTGATGACTGGGGCGCAATTCCGAATTCAGACGACGCTACATGGAACGCCGCTACATGCGACTTTACTGCCGACGGCTACAGGCTTCCGACAGAAGCGGAATGGGAATGGGCTGCCCGCGGCGGACAGAACTACACCTACGCCGGAAGCGACAACAGCGATGATGTCGCATGGTATAAATTGAACACAAGCGCTACAGGAACGAGGGAAGTGAAAACAAAGAAAAAGAACGGCTATGAACTTTATGACATGAGCGGGAACGTGTGGGAATTGTGCTGGGACTGGTACGAAGACATATCGAACGCCACACCAAACACAGGAGCGTCGTCGGGTTTCTACCGTTGTTATCGTGGCGGTTCTTGGTACATCAACGCCAAATACGCTAAGGTTGCTAGTCGGGGCTACTACTACACGTACGGCCGCAACTACTACTTTGGCTTCCGCCTTGTTCGCTCCGCCAACTAGCGTTTGCTAGCGCATTTTTTTGCACACAAAATCACAAAAGGAGCACATATCGCCGCATTTGCCGAGGTATTTTGTTCCTTCTTTTTTTAACTGTCGTTTAAGCTCTTTGCGGTATTTTGAGAGTCCTTTGTTAAAGCAAATCTCTACCATTTTGTTGTTTTTTGCGTTTTGCATAATTTCTTCCAAGCTGTCGTTTATTGTTCCTATGAAAAGTTCTTGATTTTCATTTGCAAATCCGCAGCACGGCGCGATATTGCCGTCTGGGTGAACAAAAAGTATGTTTCCGGGTCCTTCGCAATAGTCGTCTTTGAACCAATGTTTTGAATTCCATGCCCTTTTATCGTTTGACAGGAATGTTTGCGGCAGATGGTAGATTGGGATATCTTTTGGCAGCAATGAAAAATCCGGGGCGTTACGGGGTGAAACCCCGTTAGAAGGGGTGGCGCAAGACCACTTGTGGGCTGGAGACAGGGGAAGACTTTCCCTTTCTTCTGTTCTATCTACTGTTTGAATGTTGACTGAAGTTTGCCCGAAAATTTTTTGAACTGCGGTTACGAATGTGACGATTCTGTTTGAATCTTGTCCGTGAAATGAGTCCCAACTGACTCCGATTTTTCCATCGTAGCCGGCGTCGTAGATTTTTTTGAGCGTTGTGTTCAGTTCTTCTTCTGTTTTCCACCAGTCGCCGTTTGTCATGATTTGGTCGAACATCATGTCGTTTTTGACTGAAAACTTAACGATTTCTTCTATAAATGAGGTGTACAAAAACGGTTCGCCGCCTGTGAATCCGATTTTTTCTATTTTTGGAAGTGTTTTGTCGGTTTTGTGCGAGTCCAGGCAGTTTTGTATAAAAGTGATAGATTTTTCAATGCTCAATTTTTGCGGATTTTTGTTCACAAAGCAATGTGGGCAATGTAGGTTGCAAGCTGTTGTCACGGAAAAAATAATTTCGGTCGGATTAAACATATTTTTATTATAAGGAATTTTGATTGAAATTGCGAATTAAAATCATTATAGTTAAACTTATCAATATGTAAAAACATCTCTATTTGGGGTGATGCCGCAATGCGGAATTGCGGAAGTTATAAGGAGTTTTTATGATTAAAACAGTTAAAGATGTTGATTTGAAAGGCAAGCGTATTATTATGCGTGTTGACTTTAACGTTCCAATGAAAGACGGAGTTGTGCAGGACGATACTCGCATTATGGCTGCTCTTCCGACTATTAAATATATTCTTGAACAGCACCCGCGTTCGTTAGTTCTTATGAGTCACCTTGGAGACCCTAAAAAAGATGTAAAAAAAGCTCAGGAAAAAGCTGAAAAAGCAGGTAAGACATGGACTGATGCCGATACTGAAAAGTTTATCAACGGTAAAAACCGCATGGAACCTGTTGTAAAATATTTTGCAGAAAAACTCGGAAAAAATGTTATTTTCTTGCCGGACGCTCTTGGACAAAAAGCTGCAATCGACGCACTTCCTGATGGGGCTGTAGCAATGCTCGAAAATGTCCGCTTTCACAAAGAAGAAACTTCTAAAGATCCTGCCGAACGCGATGTAATGGCAAAAGAACTTGCTTCTTACGGTGATATTTTTGTAAACGATGCTTTTGGTACTGCTCACCGCGACCAGGCTTCTACTGCTTCTATCGCCAAATTTATGCCTGTTCCGTCTGTAGGCGGTTTCCTTATGGAAAAAGAGGTGAAATATATTCAGCCGATGGTTGAAAATCCTCCAAAACCTCAAGTTGCAATTATCGGCGGTGCAAAAGTTTCTTCTAAGATTGCCGTTTTGGAATCTTTGTTGAAAAATGCGTCTGCCCTCATAATCGGCGGCGGTATGGCTTACACTTTCCTCAAAGCTCAGGGGCATAAAGTAGGTATTTCTCTTGTTGAAGATGATTTTATCGATACTGCTAAAAAGTTGCTCGCTGATGCAGCTGCTAAAAATGTAAAAATTGTCCTTCCTGTTGACCACGTCGCTGCAGACAAATTTGATGCAAGCGCTGTTCCTGTTGCTGTAGACGGTGTTGATATTCCTGACAATCTTATGGCTATGGATGTAGGTCCAAAGACTATTGAATCTTATAAAGAAGTTATCTCTACTGCAAAATCTGTTGTATGGAACGGTCCTGTTGGGGTTTTTGAATTTGACGCTTTTGCAAAAGGAACTGCTGCTGTTGCCAAACTTGTTGCCGACGCTACAGGACGCGGTGCTATGACTGTTGTTGGAGGTGGTGACTCTGTCGCTGCTGTAAACAAGTTTAATCTTGCAGATAAGATGAGCCACGTTTCTACTGGTGGAGGCGCTTCTCTTGAATTCCTCGAAGGAAAGACATTGCCGGGAATCGCTATTTTGGCTACAAAATAGTTTTTTTATGTTGCAGCGGGTTTTGTAAAAATCAAGGCTCGCTCAACTGAATTTTATTTTTTTAGTTTTATCAATTATAAAGGAGTTCTTAAATGGCACGTACACATTATATTGCAGGAAACTGGAAGATGAACACTTCTAAAGAAGAAGCTGTTGCTTTGGCAAAAGATTTGGTTGCTCAGTTAAAAGGCAAAACAAATAAATTCATGATTGGTGTTCCTTTTGTATACCTAGATGCAGTTGCTCAAGTTGTAAAAGGTTCAAATATAATCCTTGCGGCTCAAGATTGTGCTGCAACTTCGAATGGCGCTCATACAGGAGAAATTTCTACAACTATGTTGAAAGATGTTGGTTGCCAGTGTGTGATTCTCGGTCACTCTGAACGCCGCCACGAAATCGGTGAATCTGATGAACTTATCAACAAAAAAGTTCGCAAGGCTTTGAACGACGGTCTTGAAGTTGACCTTTGTATCGGTGAGCTTCTAGCGGAACGTGAAGCAGGCGAAGCTGAACAAGTTTGCGCTTTTCAGCTTTCTGCAGGGCTTGCCGGAGTAACAGAAGATCAGATGAAAAGAGTTACAATCGCATACGAACCTGTTTGGGCTATTGGAACAGGAAAAACAGCTACTCCCGAAGATGCTCAGGCTATTCATAAATTTATCCGTGGATATATCGCAAAGCTCTACAATCAGAAAGTTGCTGATGAAGTTATAATTCAGTACGGCGGTTCAATGAAAGCGTCAAATGCTGCTGAACTTCTGGCTCAGCCTGATATTGACGGCGGTCTGATTGGCGGAGCTTCTTTGAAAGCTGAAACTTTTGTGCCTATCTGCGTGCTTTAATCAAGCGATATCGGCAGTTTTATAAACACCGATGTAAAAACGTCGATGTAAAAACGTCATGGACTTTTTTTTCTGTGACGTTTTTTTTGTCGGAAACAGTTTATCTGTTTTGAATGCGCTGTCATCCTATAGATAAAAGCTTTTTAATTCCATTGACCAAACAATGAATATTTAATAAAATTAATCTAATTTTTATCTGAAAAGAAATATGGAGAAATAAAAAATGAGTACAATTGGTGTTGTTCTTTTAGTAATTTTCGTAATCGTTAGTTTGCTTTTAGTTCTTTTGGTTTCAATCCAAGACGATGGCGAAAACGGAATGGGAGGTTTGCTCGGTGGTCGTGGTACGGCTGCATTCGGTTCTCATTCTGCAAGTGTTCTTTCAAAAACAACTCTTGTATTAGTATTTTTGTTTTTTGCTCTCACTTTGGGACTTGCATTGATGAACAATAAACCAAAATTTGACAAAGATCTCGCTCCTGCAACTTCTGTTGAATCTGAGTCTGGAACTGAGACAGAATCTACAGCTCCTGCGGCAGACAGCAACTGGTGGGCAGAAGGAGCTAATGCTGAATAATTATGCTCGGTAGTCTTATAAGTCCTTCATGCATAAAACTCGACCTCAAAAGCTCTGAATACGAAGAATGCTTTGCAGAGTTGCTCGAAGTTATCATAGCAAATCATCATGATGTAGATAGAACGGAAGCGATGAACGCTCTTGTTCAACGTGAAGAAAAAATGAGCACCGCTATATTTCCGTGCGTGGCTGTTCCGCATGCTGTTTGCGATATAAAAAACATAGCAATTGCAATCGGAGTAAGCCGCGATGGTGTGACGTTCGATGCAATCGAAGATAACGGAAAAATAAGCGGAGCTGATGTTGATATAAATATCGTGTTTGAAATTTTATTTGCAGAGCATGATACTGAAATTCACTTGCAAGTGCTGCGAGATATCCTCGAATTAATCAACAACCCTGACTTTGTAAAAAATGTTGTCAATTCAAAGTCTTCACAGGAAGTTTATGATTTGATAATTTCTATTGTTTCTTGAGTATAAGCAGGAGGTTCTTATATGGCAGAAAATAATCCGGAACTTGATGCAATAAATCACCTTCTAAAAATAGAAAAGCAGGCATCTGGACTCATAAACGATGCCACATCAGAAGCCGATAAAAGGCGTGCCGCTGCTCGTGCAAAATACAATGAGCAATTTAAAACCGCTTACGACAAAGTTGCGCAGGAACTTGAAAAAAAATATCAGTCTGAATATTCAAAAATAAAATCAAAATACAAATCTGAAATTGAAACATACAAGAAAACGCTTGAATCAAAAAATCAGGAACAGCAGAAATTTTTTGCTCTGCTCGATAAATTGCTTTTTGCTTAATTTGAGGAAGTATTTATGGACAGAGAGTCGGCAGGAGCTTTTGTTTACGCAAAGGCAAGCGGCATTTTAGGACATTCTTTTATAGGTTCTCGCACGCACCTTCTTTTTGAACAAAAATCTTTAAGCGGATTGTGGACAATGATTTTTAAAACTCCTGTTCCGATTATTCCTGAAGTCATGCTTGCAGAGCAGATTGAGAGCGAGGCTTTCACTAAGTTCATTAGCGAATACAAATATTTTGTAAAATGTTACGACAAACCCGACCCTCTCCTTATAGACCAACTTTGTATTTATGAAGCGGAAAATCTCAAAGAAGTTTCAGACGCTCTTTCAAACGGTCAAAAAACGCCGCCTGCTCTTGTAGACCTTGAGGGGATGACAAAGCTTGATTTTACAGCATGGCCTGATATCGCAAAAATTACAAAAGACACACCTTACTCATGGTATAACCGTGTTCCGGATGTTCATGAGCAGCAAAAGATGGAATTTAAACTTGACCTTCAAGTTATCCGCCATCTTTGGAATTCTGTGATTCAAAAAAAAGGCGAAATCAGAGAAGTTCTTTTGAAAATTTACGAAAACGAATATACAATTAAAAATATAATCTGGGCGTTGCGCCTGCGAATTTACTACAAGATGGCAAAAGAAGATATAGCTGATAAACTCATTTATGTAACCGACAAACCTAGTTCAGATGATCCTATCGCGGGACCTGCATTGAGCGTGCTCGACATGCCTTTGGATAACTACGAAACATGGTCAAACTGGAAATACAAAGATCTGATCAATCCTTACGTAGAGGGAGAACCTTGGGAAATTGATCCTACATGGATTGAAAACAGAAATAGGGTAGTTTTGAATAGACTTTCTTTAAAAGTTTTTCATCAGTACCCGATGACTGAATGTTCGCTGATTGGCTGGTACAAAATTAAAAAATACGAACTTCGTTGTATTCGTACGGCTGTTGAAAGTCTTAGGTTGAATATAAATGCAAGTGAAGCGATGTCATCTGTCGGCATTTCAACTGATGGAGGAGCAATTTATGGCTAGAACTGCAGAAATGAAGCTGCTTGAGCTGATGGTTCTAAAAGAAGATATTTCAGCGGTGATTGAATATATTGGGAAAAAAGGCAGTTTTCAGTTTCAGAAAAAAGAAAAGTCACGCAATGCTATCAATCAGAGCGATGAAAACGCATTTGTAGATGTAGACAGCCAGTTTTATGATGAAATAAAGTCGGCATGTTCGGATCTTTCAATCGACCTCAGCGAAGTTTCTGAAATTATTGCAAAAAGTTCATCTCCGACTGAAAAAGACCGAGAAAGTGCCGGTTATATAATTCAATCGTACCGAAATCTTTCCAAACAGCTTACAGAAGCAAAAGAATCGGCTTCAAAAATTCAAGATGCTTATAAAGAAGCGATGGCTTTTTCGAATCTTCAAGTTTCGTATGCAGAACTCGAGCACCTTTCGTTTCTCTCACTCAAAATCGGTAAAATTTCTTCCGGAAAATACGAAGACCTTAAAAACGCGCTTGAAGGAAACGCAGTTGTAATTCCTCTCGGCGATGATAAATCTCATCTGCTCATTGCATCTTCTAAAAAAGGTCGTTTTGCCCTCGATTCAATTCTAAAAGAATACGATTTTGTTACTATGGAGATTCCTCCTGATTTTAAGGGCGTTCCTCAGAATGTCCTCGACGGGCTAAAAAAACGTAAAATCGAATCAGAGAGTGCGATTGAAGAACTCGAAATCCAAAAAAAGAATTTTGCAGAAACTCACAAACAGTCTTTCATAAAACTCGCAGCGAGCTTTGCAATTGCAGTCCAGATTGAAGGTATAAAACGGAATCTTGAATCTACGGAATTAGTATACAGAATTACAGGCTGGATTCCTGCAGGCGAAGCAGAAGCATATATGAAAGAACTCGAAGATCTTACCGAAGGGCGAATTGCAATCCGTGAATTCGAGCCTTATGAAGTTCCTGCCGTCATGAACGGAATAGAAGATGTTCCTGTAAAACTCGAACACGGCAAATTCGTAAAAAGTTTTGAAAGAATGATTTTTTCTTATGGTTCGCCTGTTTATGGGACAATTGACCCGAGCCCGTTTGTAGCTATTTTCTTTACGATTTTGTTTGGAATCATGTTCGGAGATTTTGGACAGGGAATGTTCTTTGTTTTGTTCGGAATTTTGATGATGCGAAACGTGATTAAAGTCGGCAGATGGAACAAATTTGCTCCGATTTTTATGTCGATCGGTATTTCAAGCTCAATTATGGGACTTTTGACAGGTGAATTTTTTGGTACTGAAAAAGTCCTCGAACCTTTTGCTGAATGGGTGACAGGCTTCTTTGGAACTCCACATGCTCCGATTTTAAAGCTGATGCCTTCTTCTGACCCTAATTCAATTTTTGTTATGTTCGGCGTTTTTGGTGCCGCAGTTGCAATCGGTTTTGTGATAAACACGTGCGGACTTTTGCTCAACATCATCAACAATATAATCAGAAAAAAATATGCTCAGGCGTTGTTCGGGAAAAATGGACTTGCCGGTGCAATCTTCTTTTGGTATGTGATTGCGTTGATTTTGCGCATTGTGATTGCGCATCATTCAGTTGCGGTTTATGATATTGTTATAATTGCAGTATCATTGTTTTTTGCAGCTTTTGCTGAACCTTTTGCGCTCAAACTTGAAGGTAAAAAAGAGTTATTTGAAAACGGTTTTGGCGCTTATTTTATTTCGAGTATTGTTGAAATAATCGAAGTTATTTCAGGATATTTATCGAATACAATAAGTTTTGTGCGTGTCGGTGCTTTTGCGCTTTCGCACGCCGTGTTAAACTTTACAATATTGACGCTGACAAATATGTGTGGTGGAGTCCTTTCTCCAGGTGGAATTTTGATCATGATTTTAGGAAATGCATTGATCATTGTTCTTGAAGGAATGATTGTCGCAATTCAGGTGATACGTCTTCAGTATTATGAATTTTTTAGCAAATTCTTCCATGAAACAGGAAGCGAATTCAAACCGTTTGTGTTTGAAGCAGAAATAGATAATTAAGATAACCCGGCGAGTGCCGGCAAAGGAGTTAATATGAAAAAATTTCTTTCGTTTTTGACAGTTTTGGCAGGCGGTGCATGCTTGTTTGCTGAAGAAGCTGAAGGCGCTTCTAGTTTTAGCGGAAGCGGAATCAAATATCTCGCTGCTGCTATTGCAGTCGGACTTGCTTGTATTGCATCTGGAATGGCTGTAGGTAAAATCGGTGCCGCTGCTATGGGTGCGATGAGTGAAAATCCTGAACTCTCAGGTAAAGCACTTCCGTTCGTAGGGCTCGCTGAAGGTATTTGTCTTTGGGGAATGCTTGTTGGGGTTCTTATCTTATTCAGATAGTCCGATTTTTCTATAAAGCTGACATAAATTGAAATATTATATTATCGGAGAGCGTGAATTAGTTCTCGCTTTCAAGATGATTGGGGTATCGGGTACGTTTGCAGAAACCCGTCAGGAAGTTTTAGATGCTTTTAACCGTGTCATAGGCAAAGGCGGAATTTCAAATGTTCCCACAGGTGAAATACCTCGTGTTCTAATTCTCACGGAACATGCTGCCAGTCAGATTGAAGATGAACAAATCGCGTGGCAAAAAACAGGTAATTTTCCTCTGATTGTTGAAATACCGGGATTGAACGGGCACATTGAAGGTAAAAGGTCTTTGCTTGACGCAATTCGCGAAGCAATCGGTGTACAGGTTTAGGTAGGTAGGAAAGTTTTATGCAGGAATTAAGATCTACAGACATACTGGATAAAGAGATTCAGTCAGATGCCCGCAAAAAGGCAGAAAAAATCCTTAGAAAAGCAGATTCGGATTGCGAAAATCTTCTGGCTTCTGTTGATGAAAATATTCAAAAAGCAAAGGCAGAAAAAGAATCGTTTTACGCAAACAAACTTGCAGATTTTGAAAAAGACCAAAAAGCTTTTTTTCCTCTTGAAAAGAAACGTTTTGAAGTTTCATTTGTAAACGATCAGATTTTAAAAAATATCGATGCATATATTGGAAAGCTTTCGGTTGAAAAAAAATTAGGACTTGTCTGCAAAAACTACGATTTTAAGTCTGATAAAAAAGTCAATGCTTTTGTTTACGGATTTGATATTGGAGATGCGAAAAAGTTTCTTGAATCTAAGCTTGGAAAAAAACTTTTGAGCTGCCGGCAGACGCAGTTTGGAAAAATAATAATAGAAGACGACTGCGGCCTTAAAACTCCAGAAGGAATTATTCTAGAAGCAGAAGATAAATCATTTAGGGTTAGTCTTACAATGAGCGAAATTTTGAGTCACATTCTTGATGAAAACAGAGAGGAATTGTTTGATACTTTGTTTGGAGGACACCTATGATTGAAGGAAAGATCACTCGTATTGCAGGTCCTGTCATCTACGCTCAAGGGCTTGACGGTTGCGGACTTTATGATGTTGTCGATGTAGGCGAAAAAAAACTTATCGGTGAAATCATCCGTCAAAATAAAGGGAACACTACGATTCAGGTTTACGAAGACGGAACCGGTATGCACATCGGCGAAAAAGTTGTGTGTACAGAACGTCCACTTTCTTTAAGGCTTGGACCCGGCGTTGTGGGAAACATTTACGATGGAATTCAGCGTCCGCTTCAAGCTATGTATGAAAATTCCGGTGCTTTTTTGCTTCCGGGAGAGCGAGCAGACCCTCTTGATGTAAAAAAAGTTTGGCATTTTGAGGCAGGAGATGATTCTGAAGGAAAACAAATCTGTAAAGGGACTGCCATAAAGCCCGGAATGTCTATCGGAACTGTAAAAGAAACCGAGTCTATTACAGAAAAAATTATGATTCCTCCTTATATACGTGGGCGTTCACTCGCTTCTTTTAAAGGAACCGGCGACTACACTGTAGATGACGTGATTGCTACAACAGAACTCGGGGAAGATATCAAACTCTCTCAATATTGGCCTGTTCGTCAGCCTCGTCCATTTACACAAAAACTTGGAGTTTCGGAGCCTTTGATTACAGGACAGCGTGTAATCGATGTCTTTTTTCCTCTTTCAAAAGGTGGTACTGCTGCAATTCCGGGAGGTTTTGGAACCGGAAAGACAATGACTCAGCATGCAGTTGCAAAATGGTGTGATGCTGATTTAATCGTATATATCGGCTGTGGAGAACGCGGCAACGAAATGACAGAAGTTCTCACTGAATTTCCTGAATTGATTGACCCGAGAACCGGTCGTTCTATTATGGAAAGAACAATTCTCATTGCAAACACTTCAAACATGCCTGTTGCGGCTCGCGAAGTTTCTCTGTATTCAGGGATTACTCTTGCAGAATATTTCCGCGATATGGGAATGGCAGTCGCTATAATGGCAGATTCGACTTCTCGTTGGGCGGAGGCTCTTCGAGAACTTTCTGGACGTATGGAAGAAATGCCTGCTGAAGAAGGATTTCCTGCATACTTGCCGACACGTCTCGCTTCATTTTATGAACGAGCAGGACGCGTGATAAGTCTGGAAGGTCAAGAAGGTTCTGTTTCTGTAATTGGAGCTGTTTCTCCACCTGGTGGTGATTTTTCAGAGCCTGTCACCCAGCACACAAAGCGTTTTATCCGTTGTTTCTGGGCTCTCGACCGAGAACTTGCAAATGCGCGTCATTATCCTGCTATCGGTTGGATAGATTCCTATTCGGAATATGCTGATGAAGTTCGTGACTGGTGGGAAGTTCACAATCCGCTTTGGGGAACACTTCGTCAAAAAGCATTGGAACTTCTTAAAAACGAAAATAAACTTGAACAGATTGTCCGGCTGATTGGACCGGATGCTCTGCCAAATACAGACCGCCTTGTCCTCAAAGTTGCTGATATGATAAAGAACGGTTTTCTTCAGCAAAATGCGTTTGACGATGTTGATAAATATTGCTCGACAGACAAACAGATTGGAATCCTCGAATTGATTCTGGAATACTATGAGCGGGCATTGAACTGCATAAAAGGCGGTGCAACTTTACAGCAAGTATCAACACTTCCTGTTTGCGAAGAAATCACCCGTATTAAGATGACAATTCCGAACGACAAGCTCGAAAAAATACAGGATATCAAAGGCAATCTTGATAAGCAGATTGGCGAAGTTGAACGACTTTATAAAGTAGGAATGTAGAATGAAAGGAACAGAATATAGAGGTGTGACCTCAGTAGACGGACCAATCGTTGTTATGAAACGCACGGAAAATGTTTTTTACAATGAAACAGTCTGCATTCGCGACAGACGCGGAGAGAAGAGAATCGGTAAAATTGTTGATATTTCTGAAGACGCAGTAGTTGTTCAGAGTTTCGGCTCTACTACAGGTCTCGACCTCGAAGAATCTTCATTTGAGTTTCTCGATAAACCTCTTGAACTGAGGGTAGGAGAGCAACTTCTTGGGCGAGTGTTCAACGGGCTTGGAGAAGCGATCGACGGGTATCCTGCAATCATAAGTTCTGAAAAACGAAACATAAACGGAAACCCGATGAACCCATATGCTCGTATTTATCCGCGTGATTTTATTCAGACTGGGATTTCTGCAATCGATGGTATGAACTCGCTTGTTCGCGGACAAAAACTTCCTATTTTTTCGGGAAACGGTCTTCCGCACAATAAACTCGCCGCACAAATCATCAGACAGGCTAAACTGCGAAACAGCGACGAACAGTTTGTAATGGTTTTTGCCGGTATGGGTATAAAATATGACGTTGCAAAATTTTTCGTAGATACTTTTGAAGAGTCTGGTGTACTTTCAAATGTGGTCATGTTTCAGTCGCTTGCAGACGCACCTTCTATCGAACGAATAATTACGCCTCGTTGTGCACTGACAGCGGCAGAATATCTCGCATTTGAAAAAGGAATGCATGTACTTGTCGTGATGACAGATATGACAAACTACTGCGAGGCTCTCCGTGAAATTTCTACAACACGAGGAGAAGTTCCTGGTCGTAAAGGTTATCCGGGATATCTTTATTCGGATCTTGCAGAACTTTATGAACGTGCAGGTCGCGTTACAGGAAGCGAAGGTTCAATCACTCAGATTCCGATTCTTACAATGCCTAACGATGATATATCTCACCCGATCCCGGATTTAACTGGATATATAACCGAAGGTCAGATTGTACTTGGCAGGGAAATGACACAAAAAGGTCTGTATCCGCCTGTTGCAGGGCTTCCATCGCTTTCTCGCTTGATGAAAGACGGAATCGGTCCGGAAATGACACGTGAAGATCACGCAAACGTCTCAAGTCAGTTGTTTGCATCTTACTCTAAAGTAAAGTCGATTCGAAATCTTGCTGCAATCATCGGTGAAGAAGAGCTATCAGAATTGGATAAACAATATCTTAAATTTGGCAAACGGCTGGAAGAAGAATTTTTCAGTCAGGGCGAATACGAAGACCGCACGATCGAACAGACATTGGACATAGGTTGGAAAATTCTTGCAGAGCTTCCATCATCTGAGTTGACTCGTATAAAGCCGGAGTTCATAGCAAAGTATATGAGTTGAGAAATTCATATTTACACTGATCAAGGATAAAAATGGCAAGGTTAAACTTAGCACCTACAAAATCGAATCTTCTCGCTATGAAAGAACAGTTGGCAATTTCTACAAACGGCTACGAGCTTCTTGAAGAAAAACGAGAAATTCTTGTGCGTGAACTCATGCACCTTGTTGAGCAGGTAAAACTCCTTGAAAAAGGACTCGATGAAGTCATTGCAAAAGCATATCCGGCGTTCCGCAGGATGTTTTTGACAGAAGGTTCCGACCAGATAGAAAGGCTTTCGCAAGGAATTCACTACGATTTTGAGATTTTGGAAAAGAAAGTCACAATCGGTGGCATGCCTTTTTCTACTCTTGATGTGACGATGCCACGAAAAGAGCTCTTTTACTCGTTTTTGGGAACTTATGCAAATACTGACGCCACAATCGACAAACTTTTTGAGCTTCTTGCACTGCTGACTCAGTTGGCGTCTATACGGACAATTGTCTGGCGGCTTGCAGGCGAAGTCAAAAAAACTCAGCGCCGCGTAAACGCCCTCGATAAATTGATTATTCCTCAGACAGAGGAAACAAGGAAATATATTGAAAACGTGCTGGAAGAGCGTGAACGTGAAAATGTTTTTGTTTTAAAAGCACTTAAAAAGAAGAATGGCAAAAAATAATTTGCTGTGTTAGAATAAATCAGAAAATAATTTAATTTTATGGCAAAGAACAACTTTTATCAGAAAATCTTGGTCGCAGTAAATGGCAAAATGTCAGCAGTTCATACAGCTATGTATGGAATTATGATGGCGCGCAGTTATGACCTTGAAATCAAATTTGTTTATGTCGTTGATACGGCAACTTTAAAATATCTTGCAATGAACAAACTTCTTGTATCTGATGAACGCCTCGATTTTGAAGAAAAACTTCATCAGGATGGTCAAAATACATTGAACTACATCACGAGCCTTGCGAAGGCTAAAGGCGTCGACTCGGAAGCGGAGTTGCTTTGCGGTGGAGTTTATACGGAAATAATCAAAGCTGCCGATGCTTTTAATGCTGATGTAATTCTAATCGGTGGAGTTGATAAAGATTCGCTGCAGAGAAATGTTTTTTCACCTGATCAGATAGAGCTTTTGGCAAATTCAAAAATTCCCGTCCTCGTTGTTCAGCAGCCTGATATTGAAAAACAGTTCAAAATTTTTTAATATTTCATATAACTTTTCATCTTTACAAAAACAAAACTCATGAAAGACTTTTACAAAGTACTCGGTGTACGGAAAAATGCGACAATTGCAGAAATAAAGAGAGCGTATCGCGAAAAAGCAAAACTCCTCCATCCTGATTTAACCGGAGATGTTTCCAGAAGCGACGAATTTGACGAAGTTGTAAAAGCATATAGAGTCCTTTCAAATGCCCGCCAACGAAGCATTTTTGACGAATCTTTTTTTATCAAGATAAAAAATCAGCACAAAGATTCTGAATCTTTCAATTATTATGACTGGCTTGTTGCCCGCGAAGACGAAGAAAGCCGTTCAAAACTCATATTTTGGACGTTGATGCATCACAGAGAAGATGAAGCTGTCGCAGAGTTTAAGCGCATGCAGATGAATTACGTGGACTTTAGTCTGAAAAAATGGTTTACACGGGAAGATTTTATGGATTACGGCTACATTCTTGCAGAAGAACTTGTAATCCGCGGTGAATATTACGATGCAATCATACTTTTGGAACAGATAATAAAGATGGAATATTCTTTTAATTATTTTTATATTTTTTTTCCAGAAGTGATGGACTTCACTATGGCAATTCTTCGCAACAATATTGACGGCGTTATTTCTGATGAGCTTGCCCTTGATGTTTACGAACGTGCGCTAGAACTTGGCTTTTCAGAGAAAGAAAACGCTTTTTTTCTTCGCAAGATGGGTGAAGAATATAGCAGACTTGGAGATCTTTCTACAGCTGAAATCTGTTTTAACGAAGCAGAAAAACTGATGTTTTAATAACATACAGACTCAAAAAAAAATAAAATAAAAAAATCATAAAAATTGTATTTTTATCTTAAAAGTGATATTGTACTTTCGTAATACAGAGGTATTTTATGATTATTTTAAAAACAAAAGAACAGATTGACGGTATCAGAGAAGTTTGTCATCTGACAGCAGATATGTTCAATGAACTTATACCAAAAATTAAAGCCGGGCTTTCAACAAAAGATGTAGATGACATGTTTAAAGAATACATGCTTTCTCACGGTGGTAAAGCTGCTTGGTGGCGTGAAGATTTTCCGGGCGCAATCTGCATAAGCATCAACGATGAAATCATACACGGTCTTCCTTCTAAAAAACGAATAATTTGCGACGGAGACCTTGTAAGCATCGACGTCGGAATCGATAAAAACGGTTACATCAGCGATACAACTCATTCACTTTTGATAGGTAATGTTCCTCCAAAAGTTAGAAAACTTCAGCAGATTACTGAGGAATGCCTTTATGCGGGGATTGCAGCGTGCGTTGCAGGAAACAGAATCAGCGATATATCGAATGCTGTTTATTCTTTGGCGACGAAACACGGTTACGGCGTAGTTTCCGAATACTGCGGTCATGGAGTTGGAATTGAAGTTCACGAAGATCCTAGTATTCCAAATTGTCCGTTTCATGGTGCAAACCCAAGAATCAGACCGGGAATGGTTCTCGCAATTGAACCGATGATAAACTTAGGTACCGCTGCAATTGCAGACAAAGATGATGGCTGGACTGTTGTCACCGCAGACGGCGAAGTGAGCTGCCATGAAGAGCACACCGTTGCTGTATTTGAAGACCACACGGAAATTTTGACAGACCTTCATTACGCAAAATAGGTGAGCAGCCTGATTTTATATTCATTTTGATAATTTCAAAAAACCTCATTGATTTTTTGTTACTTTTTTTTATTTTTGTAGTTATATTTTATAAAGAACAGAAAACAGTTTTCATTCTTAAATAAGATACAGGAGTTTACAGAAATGAAAAAAATCACAAAATTATTTGCAACTGTTGCGATTGTTGCGCTTTTTACTGTGTCGGTTTTCGCTGATCAGCCGTCAAAAAAGTCTGGCAATGCTTCGCTAAGCGTAGTTGAAGCTCTCCAAAGTTCATTCAGATCTATCAGTCAGAGCATGTTGCCGGCAGTCGTAGAAGTTGATATCACAGAAACAAAAACTTATACAGATCCTTTTGCTGGAATGACAAATCCGTTTGAGTATTTCTTCGGTCGTCCGAATTCCGGCGATGACAGCAAGAAAAAAGATGATGGTAAACGCGAATATGAGTCTAAAGGGCTTGGCTCCGGCGTAATTGTTCGTAAAACAGGCAATACGTTTTATGTGCTTACAAACAACCACGTTGCAGGAGCTGCTTCAAAAATCAGCATCAAGATGAACGATGGTCGCAAATTCGATGGAAAGCTCGTCGGCGCAGATTCACGGATGGATATAGCGCTTGTTTCATTTGAGGCAAAAGACAGCTCAATTCCAGTCGCAGTTCTCGGTAATTCAGATGAAGTAAAACCAGGTGATATATGTCTTGCATTCGGAGCACCTCTAGGATACAGCCAGTCTGTTACTCAAGGTATTGTAAGCGCAATCGGCCGTTCAGAGAGCCAGATGTCTGCAATCAGTGACTACATTCAGACAGATACTGCAATAAACCAGGGAAACTCGGGTGGTCCGCTTGTAAACATTTACGGTGAAGTTATCGGAATCAACACTTGGATTGCGTCTTCTTCAGGCGGTTCTGTAGGGCTTGGTTTTGCAATTCCAATCAACAACATCAAAAGCGCAATAGATTCATTTATCAAAAACGGTAAAGTGATTTACGGCTGGGTTGGAGTTTCTCTCGGCGATGTTACAGATGAATATAAAAAAGAGCTCGGCGTAGATGGAATCGACGGAGCTTTAGCACTTCAGGTGTTTACGAACGGTTCTGCATTCAAAGGCGGAGTTAAACCTGGCGACTACATTGTTGCCCTTAACGGCAAAACTGTAAAAGATACAAATCAGCTTGTCCGCGATGTCGGTATGCTCGAAGCAGGCACGACAGCTAAGTTCGGAGTGATTCGCGGCGGTAAACGCATTGCAGATATTTCAGTAAAAGTTGAAGAGCGCGCAAAAGAAGCTGATATCACAAACAGTAAACTTTGGCCTGGTTTTATTGCCGGTTCTTTGACAGATGACATAAAGACGCAGCTCAAGATTGACGACAAGAAACTCAAAGGAGTTGTTGTGACAAACGTTCAGGAAAAATCTCCTGCGGCTTCAATGCGTCTCCAAAATGGTGACATCATCACAGCTGTAAACGGTAAAAAAGTTACAAATGTTGCAGAATTCTATAAAGAGCTTGCATCAGCTGAAAAGTCTGTAAATTTCGATATATACAGCAACGGCGGTACAATCACTACAGGAACTTATAGATTTTAATTTTATAAACAAACTTTTATAAATCGGTCGCAAACAGCGGGCTCCGCCGATAATCAAACTTTGTAGGCGGGGTCTGTGCGACCAAAACTTCATTCATTGTATATTCTATTAAAATCCATTATTATTAAAGAATGTACAGACTCTATGTAGAAAGAAAGCCCGGTTTTGAAAACGAGGCAAAGCGTTATTTATCTGAAATCAATGGATTTCTAGGGATTTCGAGCGTCACGGCAGTTCGTTATTTTAATCGTTACGATATTGAAAATGTAAGTGAAAATATTGCAAAGATTGCCGCTACTCGTATTTTTTCCGAACCTCAGAGCGATTACGTTACTTACGAAAAACTTCCAAAAAATGAAAGCGTCCGTGAAATCGTGTGGGAATTTCTTCCGGGTCAGTACGATCAGCGTGCAGACAGTGCAGAGCAGTGTTTGTCATTGCTCCGAGCCGGTTTAAAAAATATAAAAACTTTATCTCAATCGCCGTCTGTTCGCTGTGCAAAAGTTGTGCTTTTAAGCGGAAGTATTTCCGATGCTGAAATTAAAAAAATCGAAAATTATTTGATAAATCCGGTCGATTCTCGTCTCACAACCGATGACGAAATCCCAAAAACTTTAAAACTTCACGTCGAAGAGCCTTTCGATATTCCTGTCGTTGACGGTTTTATCAAAATGGACGATAAAACTCTTGAAGAATATCGGAATAAAATGGGTCTTGCGATGGATTTTTCGGATATCAAATTTCTTCAGGATTATTTTAAGGGCGAAAAGCGCGATCCTGTCGAAACTGAAATCCGCGTGCTTGATACATACTGGTCTGACCACTGCCGCCATACGACTTTTTTGACAGAACTCAAAGATATAAAAATCGCAGATGGCTCTTATTCTAGCTTGTTCAAAAATTCTCTCGAAAAATACAACAAAATGCGCACCGATTTGTATGTGGGCAGAAAAGATAAACATGTCTGCCTTATGGACATGGCTGTGATTGGAATGAAATATCTTAAAAAGCACGGAAAACTTGAAGATATGGAAGTTTCGGAAGAAAACAACGCTTGCTCTGTCTATATCGACGTACATTATACGACAGATGAAAACGGCAAAAAATTAGATTCGGCAGACCCTAAAGCTACTGAGCGCTGGCTTATGATGTTTAAAAACGAAACACACAACCATCCTACAGAGATAGAGCCTTTTGGAGGTGCTGCTACTTGTCTTGGAGGTGCAATCAGAGACCCGCTTTCGGGGCGTTCGTGGGTTTATCAGTCAATGCGCATAACAGGGGCTTCTGACCCGACTGTCCCGCTGAGCGATACGATGAAAGGGAAACTGCCTCAGATTAAACTTTGTAGAGAAGCCGCGCAGGGATTTTCTTCTTATGGGAACCAGATAGGTCTTACAACAGGTTTGGTCGAAGAAATCTATCATCCCGGCTACGTTGCAAAAAGGATGGAACTTGGAGCTGTGATTGCAGCAGCTCCTGCCAATTTTGTTATCAGAGAACGCCCTGAACCTGGCGATATCATAATTTTGCTCGGAGGCGGAACAGGGCGCGACGGCATTGGAGGCGCAACAGGTTCTTCAAAAGTTCATACTGTAAAATCCGTTACAACTGCTGCCGCCGAAGTTCAAAAAGGAAACGCCGTTGAAGAACGTAAGATTCAGCGTTTGTTCCGCAATAAAGAAGTCAGTTTGATGATTCGCCGCTGCAACGACTTTGGAGCAGGCGGTGTTTCTGTCGCTGTAGGTGAGTTAGCTTCCGGCTTAGATATAAATTTGGATGCAGTGCCTAAAAAATACGAAGGTCTTAACGGCACTGAAATTGCAATCTCCGAATCACAGGAGCGAATGGCTGTCGTTGTCCGCGAAAGCGATGTTGAAAAATTTATTGAAGCTGCGCAAAAAGAAAACTTGAATGCAGTCGTCGTCGCTGTCGTTACAGATACGAATCGCCTTGTGATGAAGTGGCGCGGCAAAACAATTGTTAATATTAAACGCGAATTTTTAGATTCTGCCGGTGCAAGTCACGAGGCAGTCGCATTGATAGAAAGTCCTTCCGAGCCTGATGCATCACCTCTTTCGAATCCTTTGGAATGTGTTGCCCGAGAGCTTAACAAGCATGTAAAATGCGAAAACTGCGTAAAAAACCATCTTACAGATGCGTGGAAAGCAAATATAAACGATCTTGCATGCTGCTCACAGCGCGGGCTTGGTGAGCGCTTTGACGGCTCTATAGGTTCTGGAACTGTATTATTCCCTTACGGTGGAAAATATCAAAATACTCCTGAAGCGGGAATGTCAGCAAAGATTCCTGTTGTGTCTCCTCGTGAAACATCTACTGTAAGCATTATGTCTTATGGTTTTGACCCACGCATTGGGCAGTGGTCGCCATGGCACGGTGCAAAAATTTCTGTTTTATCGTCGCTTGCTAAGATCACGTGTCTTGGCGGAAAAGCTCGTACAAGCCGTTTGAGTTTTCAGGAATTTTTCGGACGAGCTGTAGATGAAAAAACTTGGGGATACCCGGCAGCCGCATTGCTCGGCTCTGTAGATGCTCAAATTGAATCAGGATGTGCTTCAATCGGCGGTAAAGATTCCATGTCAGGCACTTTTGAAGATATCGACGTGCCTCACACACTCGTAAGTTTTGCGGTGACACACGATGAAGCAAAAAATATCGCAAGCGGTTCTTTTAAAACTGCCGGTGACAAAATATACATGGTGAGCGTTCCTTATTCAAAGCTTCTTGCCCCAGATTATGACACTTTTCTTGCGAACTCAGACATCATCTATGATTTGAATCGGGCAGGCAAAATTAAGGCGATGTATCCTGTTGGGGCTGGCGGCATTGCAGAAGCAGTGACAAAGATGGCGATGGGAAACATGATAGGTGCGGAAATCGACGGAGCTGATGTAAATTCACTGTTTGTTCCGACGTACGGAAACATCATCATTGAAACTTCTGAAGATTTTTCAAGCGCTTCTGACGGGGCAGGTTTCAGAGAAGGAACTTTGTCTCTAATCGGTAAGACGACTTCCGAACGCAGTATAAAAATCTTGAATGCAAAACTCGGCGGCAAGACCAATCATTGTGTAGAAATTCCTCTTGAAGACTTGGTTTTTGCTTGGGAAGATAAACTTAAAAATGTATTTCCGCGAGTAAGCAACGAGACTCCTCAGACGGAACTTCCAAAATGGGCAACTTCTGTTCATCAATCGCTGAGCGAGATAAGAAAAGCCCCTGCATTTGTTCAGCCTTCATCGCACCCAAAAGTTTTGCTCCCTGTGTTCCCCGGCACAAACTGCGAATTTGATATGGCACGTGCATTCAATCTTGCAGGAGCAGATACAAAAATTTTAGTTCTCCGCAACAAAAATCAGGATATGCTTGCGCAATCGCTGAGCGAGCTTGAACGCGAGTTGAAAGATACACAGATTTTGGCGCTTAGCGGTGGATTTTCTGCCGGCGACGAACCTGACGGTTCTGCGAAATTTATCGCAAATGTTTTGAGGGCAGGCTGCATCAGAGATGAAGTTATGAATCTTCTAAAAAAACGGAAAGGGCTTGTTCTTGGAATATGCAACGGATTTCAGGCACTTGTAAAAACAGGTCTTGCAGTTTACGGAGAAATAGTCGATATGAAAGAAGATATGCCGACGCTCACTTACAACCGTCTTGGCCGCCATATTTCACGAATTGTTCGGACTAGGATTGTTTCTGCTGCAAGTCCATGGGCGCTTCATCAAAGCGTTATAGACAGCCGCAACCATTTGATTGCAGTTTCTCACGGAGAAGGGCGCTTTGTCTGCGAAGAAGCGACTGCAAAAAAACTTTTTGAAAACGGTCAGGTATTCACACAGTATGTCGACGAATTCGGCAATCCTGCAATGACAGAACCTGATAATCCAAACGGCTCTGCGTTTGCAATAGAAGGCATCACATCTCCCGATGGACACGTTCTTGGAAAGATGGGGCATTCGGAACGCGGAATCGGCTTTGAAGCAAACGGTTCAAGTTTTGATTTGTTCAAAAACGTTGTCGGAAACACTGTTACAAACGAATCTGAAACTACGTGCGAAAATATCTTTGCGGCTGGAGTCGCATATTTTAAATAATGTAATTTTGAATGATTAAATAAGGACAAAAATGAAAAATATTGAAAGACTTTTAACGATAGCCATCTTCTCAATTGTTTTATTTGCAGGCTGTAAAAAAAATGTAGCTGATGAAAACGGCTGCTATGCAGATATCGCTACAGCCTCTCAAAATGCGCTAAAAAACAATCAGAATATTTTTTTGATCATAACTATGGACGGAGACGACGACGAAAGCGAAAATTTTATAAAAAATGTGATGGAAGACAAAAACTTCAAAGAAAAAATCGCATCAAAGTATTCCGTAGCCCACATGGATTTTTCGGCAAAAACGAATCGGAAAACTATAGTCGAAGAAAACAGTTCAAAAAAGCAACGTAAAGCGGCTGAATCTTACTTTAAGCTGCTCAAGGAAAATGTCATATTTGCAAGCCTCATGGACGTAACATCAACCCCGTCTTTTTATCTTCTTACGAAGGAAAAATATTTTATAGCAGAACTTTATGAACAAGCTCCAGTCTCGTCAGTTGAAGAACTAGAGTTTCTTTTGACTTCGCAAGAGGAGCGTGTTTCAGATTTTGTAAAAAAAATTGAAAAGACAAAAAAAGGTTCAAAAAAAGAAAAAATCGCTGCAATTCAGACTCTTTTTGACGAAATCCCTGATAAATATCTTCCACTTTTTGAACCAATCACAGAAAAAATGCTCTCTCTCGACAAAAATAATTCAACAGGCAATTTGAGCAAATACCTTATGGCAAAAGCTGATGCAAAATCTACAAGGTGTTTTTTTGAAAACGATGCTGTCGGGGCTGCAAAATCATACATCTCAATCTGCGACAACAAATATCTTACGCCCGATGACAGGCAAGATGCTTATTTTTCCGCTGCATCTATTTTTGCTTTGACAAAATCTGCAAAGGATGATGTCATCGAAAAGACTCTTCAAAAAGCTATCGACGCAAATCCTGAAAGCGACAAAGTTTCTACGATTCAAAGGTTTATAGATTACGTCAAAACACCTCCTCAGGAGCAAACTGATTAAAATGGAAAATTCGGGGCAAGGGATTCCGGTAAATCTGATTATAATCCTCATTGTTTTGATTATATTTTCTATGCTTTTTTCGGTTTCGGAGAGTTCGTTTCTTGGGATGAACAAACTCCGTCTCAGAATCCTCAGAAAAAATAAAGATAAAAGAGCGATGATCGCAGGAAAACTTTTAGATCACCGAGAACGGCTTATAAATTCCGTTTTAGTTTCAAACGATATAGCAAATATCATGATTTCGTCTATCATAACTTCAATTGCGCTTGAGCTTGTCGGCGAAAAAGGAGTTGGAATTGCAACATTTATCGCGACAATTTTACTTTTGATTTTCGGTGAAATCACTCCAAAGACGATTTCTACACGCTGCCCTGATAAGATAGCTTATGCGCTTGCTCCTTTTGTTCAAGTTGTTGTCTGGGTTATGAGTCCTGTCGTCATGATTGTGACATTTATAGCTCGTTGTGTTCTACGTATTTTTGGAATAAAGACAAAAACAAAAAAAGCGTCGTATACGGAGTCTGAGATAAAAACTTTTTTCGACATAAGTTCTGAGCACGGAGTGCTTAAAAAAAATGAAAACAGAATGATGTCGCAAGTTTTCAAATTTTCAGATCTTGAAGCTCAAGATATCATGGTCCCTCGCACAAAAATAAAAGCGGTCGCCAGTGATGCAAACTATCGCTACATTGTAGAAATGTGCCAGCGGCTTGGCTACACGCGTTTTCCAGTCTACAGGAAGTCTATCGACGACATAATCGGAATAATTTACCTAAAAGATATGATAGCTTTTCGCGACAATCAAGAAAACTTTAATATTCAAAAAGTTATGCGTCCGCCTCTTTTTATACTTGGAACAAAAAAAATAACGTCTGTCCAAGAGCTCCTTTTTGACAGCCGCCAGTCGATGGCAATCATCGTAGATGAATATTCTGGTACAGACGGAGTTATCACAGAAAAAGACATTGCAAAAGAGATTTTTGCGCTGCCTGGAGACGATTCTCTCCGCGGCAAAGTTTTTGATTTTGATGAAGTAGAAAATAAATCTGATTTTGAAATAAACGGCTCTGTTTTGCTCCGAGATTTAAGCGAAGACCTGCACATTGCCCTTGAATCGAGTATAAACGAAACTATAGGCGGATGGTTTGCAGAGCAGATAGATAGAATGCCGGAACAAGGAGATTCCCTTACTTTTGGCGGCTGGACGTTTACTGTAAAAAAAATCCAGTCACACAGAATAGAAAGACTCAATATCAAAAAAACTTTGGAGGCGGAACAGTGAACGTACATACATTATTGCTGCTGTTTTTCCTCCTGCTGTGTGTCGGCTTTTTTACATCTTCCGAAACGGCGTATCTCTTGCTGCCAAAATTAAAGTTGCGCAGCATGATTGAAGAGCGTAAAAAAAATGCAGCTGTGATTGCAAAATTAAAGTCAAATATGGATCGACTTTTGACAACTGTGCTGATCGGTACAAACTTTTTGAACTCTTTTGCATCGGCGATAGCTACTGCGCTTGCAATAAACGTTTTTGGCAGCAAAGGCTCTGCAATCGCACCTTTTGTCACCGCCTTTTTCATCACGACATTCGGTCAGATTGTTCCAAAAACAGCTGCCGGTCTATATCCAGATAAAGTTGCACAGTTTTCGTCAATTCCTCTTCTTGTTATTGAATATATTTTCTTTCCAATTGTATGGCTTTTTGAAAAATTGTCGCATAAAGTTGTAGTTTTAGTCGAAAAGTTTATGAAACCGGCAGGGGCAATTGTGACAGAAGAAGAGCTGAAAACTCTGATAGACGTCGGTTCGAACGAAGGCACAATAGAAAAAGACGAGAGCAAACTCCTGTACAAAATAATAAGGTTCAACAATCTCCTTGTAAACGACGTGATGAAACACCGTTCAAGAGTCTGCATGATTGAAGAAGCTGCAACTTATGAGCAAGTGATAAAGGAATTTTTATCGTCAGATTTTTCGACGCTGACAGTTTACAAAAAGACTCCCGAACATGTTGTAGGAGTTCTCAATTATAAAAAAATAATGTTTGGTTCCGACACAGAAGACAAAGGCAAGGGCTATGCCGGCAGAATGAAAAGCGACGTCCGTTTTGTTCCGGGCACGATGGACGTTCTTGAACTTCTGCAAATTTTTCGCACAAGTGAACACAAGTTTGCAGTTGTTTTAGATGAGCAAGGGCAGCCTGAAGGAATAATTACAATAGAAGATATTCTTCACTTGGTGTTTGGTCACATGACCGATGAAAATTCATACGACGATACAGCACCGGAAGATAAAGTTCAGTTGATTTCTCCAAATACTTTTATCGTGCCGGGCGATATGAAGATAGAAGATGTAAACGATATTTTAGAATTAAACCTAGAATCAGAAGATATGAATACAATCGGAGGCTGGCTGCTCGAACAGTTCGGCTATCTGCCGTCGGCAGGAAACTTTATTATAAAAGATAAAAATATTTTTACAGCAGAAGATGTCGAACAGCGCCGCATAACTTTTGTCAGAGTGAAAAAGTGCATGTAATTCCGGTTGACCACAAAAAGCGTGATGTGCCGCCAAAAACATTTTTTAGCGGACCGCTCCACCTCGTCTCCGCGTAGTTGCCTTTTGAAGTTATTCTTCTTGTGTAGTCTAGACCTTTAGAAAGCGGAATGTACTGGACAGAGGCAGAAATTCCGACTTTCATATATTTTGTAAAGAGATATTGAGCCTCAATGTTTGCCTGCAATTGGAAAACGTTTTTCATCCTGTCTAAAAATGCAGTTTGTCTAAGATAATGTAAATCAAGAGTATCTAGTTTTGTAAGATTCGGGCTTATCATGATTGTAGATTTTATTGATGTTTTCGGAATAAAATCAATCTTTGCCGTTAGTCCGAATAAAAATGCGTTCGCTTCTTGTTTATATGAAATCACTTTTCCATAAAAATCTTTTTGTTTCCAATTATCTTCTTTGTACGTGCTATAACCGTCAGAGCCATCAAAATGAATAAACTCGTATTGATAAGCGGCAAACGGAGAAAGCGTGATTTCAAATGGAAGATAGAAATTCCATCCAACTCGTGCTTCAAATGAGTGATATTGAGCTAGGTGATTATCGTGTTTTGAATAATTTGTCAACTCTGTGTGAGGGTTGTTGTACCATGAATCTGGAATATTTTTATCAATCAATGCAAGAGAATTGAGCCAGTCATAATCTTGCATGATGCCGCTTTTTTGGGAAACGGCGAATTTTCCTGATAATCCTGCAAATCCATGCTCAAATAAAAAAATATCGGCGCCAAACCCGATCGCTGAAATATTTTTTACATCCCAATCAAGTTCACTTTCTTTGTTGTCTGTATTAAGACAGTTTTTGTCAAATACATATTCATTGATAAAGCCATTTAACAGCTGATACGAAGTTGAAAAATCAAACCTGATTTTTTTATCATCAAATGCAGATAAATTATACATATAGAAGAAAACAGCAAAAAATATCAAAAAAAAGCGTTTCATCAAGAGCTCTCCGGAAAAATACACAAGTTATGCAAGCGGATCAACATTAAAGAGATTTGCAAGCTGCTTGCGCGTCGCTTCCATATCTTTTGGATATTCAGCAGTAAAACTGACTTTTTCTCCTGTTGAAGGATGTGCAAATTCAATTTTATAAGCGTGAAGTGCAAGTCTTTTCAGCAGCGGTCGTTCTTCAGTTTCGTCTCCGTTCCATTTTTTTTTGATTTCACTCAAACGAACAGGTTTTTGGTTTCCGCCATATAAAGGATCACAGACAATTGAAAAACCGCTTGAAGCGATGTGAACGCGAATCTGGTGCGTGCGTCCTGTTTTAGGCCTTGCTTCGAGCCATGAATAAGGCCCGCAATTGCCAATCAATTTGAAGTCTGTAACAGAAGGTTTTCCATATTTCTTGCTTGGAACTGTGCGGTGACGGGCATCTCCATCAGGTAGGAGAGGCATATCAACGTGTAGAGTTTGCCACATCGGGTGACCGTAAACGAGCGCATGATATATTTTTTGAACTTCGCGTTTTTCAAACTGCATAGAAATATTTTTTTGAGCTTCAAGATTTCGCGCGTAGACAATCAAACCTGATGTATCTTTATCGATTCTGTGAACAGCATAAATCTTACCAAATTCTTTTTCGGCAAGCAAATCAAGACGCGGTTCTTCGGGATTGTAACGGTCTGCCGCAATCAAAAGTCCGCTTCTTTTGTTCAGCACAATAAAATCATCATCGCAATAGACAACGCTGTAATCTAATCTTTTGTTAGCCATACCGCTGATTATATAGATTTTTTCTAAAAAAGTCTTATCGTTGAATCTTTTTCTGCCGAAAACAAAATATTACGGTAAAATACTTGTTATAAATAACATTGATTCGAGCGCTACAGTGCAATATTTGCTTTGATTTGTAAGGAAAAAATGCAAAAAATCTTGACTTCGTTGCGTGCTCGTGTTAGTATTGTTAGAAAAAGAGGGTGATACGTAAAAAAGTCGTTGGCTTGTAGAACCCATAAAAAAAAGGAGGATTTTTTCAGATGAAAAAAATCATAGGAATTTTAGCAGCAGCTGCTACTTTGACAGCTTCTGTATTTGCAGCAGATGTTTCTGCAACAGTAGGTGTAAAATCATCATTGTTCAAATATGACAGTGCAGAAACAATTACACTTCTTGGAAAACTTGACAATGTTGAAGATTTGTTCAAACTTGAATTTTCTTCTGACAAAGCTGGTGCTGGAATCAAATATATAGGAGCAGCAACTGGTGAAGTTAAATTTAAGGAATTCAAAGTATGGTTCAAACCAATTGACAACTTGAAACTCTCTTTCCGTGAAAACGGACTCGGATTGTTCGACCCAGCAACAGGCGAGAAATATCTCGATGGATTTGCAGGTGGATATGGTGTTGAATATGTTGCTGATGCACTTACATTCAATGTTACTCTTCAGGATGACTTTGTAATAAAAGCAAAATCGATAGATGCTAAAATTAATGATCTTGGAGCTAAAGTTGGATACAAAGCAGATTTCGGTGAAATCGCTGTTTTGGCTGGTGCTAAAGCAAGTTTCAAAAAATTTAGCGCTGGTGTTGGTTACAAAGGAAAATTCGGTGATATCGAAGCTGTTGCCGATGTACAGGGTGTTTTTGACAACACAGGTGCAAAAATGGTTACAACTTTGAATGCTCTCGTATCTGCAAAAGGTAGTGCTGATGCATTGTCTTGGGCAGTTGGTGTACCAGTTCAGTTCAAAGTAGATCCATCTTCAGTTGCTGTAGGTGGTGCTGCAGAAGTTAAATATACTATGGATGTAGCATCTATCAAAGCATACTTTGTATCATTGAACTTAATGAAATTGAGTTCTGATGAAAAAGCAAAGATTGGTGTAGATGTTGAAGGAAAAGTTGGTGCTGCTTCATGGAAAATTGCTCCATCTTATGAATTGGCTAGCAAAGTATTCAACGTTGGATTTGAATCAAAAATCAACTTCTAATTGTAATTTAATCAGTTAAATTAAAAAAAGCACGGCTTTTATAGTCGTGCTTTTTTTATATCCTCATTGTCTTTTATTCCATATCAATGTAGTATTAAAAATCTGGAGGGCAGTCGAACGTCATCAACTCTTTGCTCGTCGGATGAATGAATTCAATGTGGGCTGCATGCAGCATCAAATGCTCGCCTTTTAGGCATCTGCCGTAAAGTGTATCTCCGACTATTGGCATGCCGAGTCCTTTTTTGTTGCTTGCTGCAAGCCTGAGTTGGTGTGTTTTTCCTGTCTGTGGGAAAAACTCTATCCTTGTCACTTTTTTTTTGAGTCCTGTTTCAGGATTTATCAGCGTTTGAACGCGTATTTTTTCCCAGTCGGTAATTCCCAATTTTCCATTCACTTCATCATAAATCTGGTATGGTCTGTTGTCCGCATCCAGTCTAAATTTTAATTCCAGATGACCATTTTGTTTTCCGTGCAAAATGCCGTCGAGCAATGCAACATATTTTTTTTTAATTTTGCCCTGCGAAAACTGCATATTTAGATTTCTATGAGATTCCTTGTTGAATGCGAGGATCAATATTCCCGACGTTTCCATGTCTAGCCGGTGTGTTGCAGGCTGCGTTATGCAATACGGAAACAATTTTTTTATTCTCGATTCGGCGCAATCAGATTTTTTGCTTTCTTTTCCCGGAACTGAAAGTAAACCCGACTGTTTATTTATGACGATTATGTCGTTGTCTCTGTAAAGAATCTCCACTCCCAAAATTGACGGCAGTATATAACCGCATCTTTCGTCGCATGGCGGATATGACTGTCCATTGATTTTTGACTTTGCGCTCCTGCCGTAAAAAACTTCGTCCATGCTTACAGGTTCTAATCCGTTTTCAAATGCATAAGATAAAAGTTTTGGAGCGCAGCAGTCTCCTGTTCCTGTCGGCGGAAGTTTGTTTTTGTGCTCTTCTATTATTTGATTCAACGATACTTTTTTGCCGTCAAAGCGAGTAAAATTATATAACGAGAAAACTTTTTTTAGCGATTGAGTTGTCAGTTTTGTCCGTTTTGCGGCTATTTTCTTTTGTAGTTTTTTCAATTCATCAGCAGCAAGTGATTTTTCATTACGAAGTTTTTTTGCAATTTCATTGATTTTGTCTGTAAGCTGATGGATTTTTAAATCATTTTTCTCAAGCGCTTTGTTGATTTTTTCAGGAGAGACTAGTGAGGGAACGAATATCTCGTTTTGTGCATGATTTTTAGTGACTGGAATTTTGCTGCTGCCGCTGACTGCATAGAGGATTACGCGGCTTTTTGTATTTGGATTCCAGCATACAAGGCAGCCTATCATCAGCCCTTGTCCGGCTCGTTCCGTACTCTCTTGTGCAATTTGCTGCAACATGGCTTCTCCTTTTTCAATTTGGGAAATCAAATTACAGCAATAATGATGTGCAATTTCCTGCGGAAACGGTGGGAACATTTATTTTAGGTTTCTGATTTCGACTGAGCCGTCTTCTTTTGAAATGAAGACGATAGGCTTATTTTTTGAAAAAAGTCCTACTTCTACGACACCACAAATTTCATCGATTTTGGTTTCCATTTCAGCGACATTTATCGGAGTTTTCCACGTGCAGTCGAGAATCTGGTTTCCGTTGTCTGTGATGACAGGTCCGCATTTTCTAACACCTTCGCGCAGCACACAGACTGCGCCGAGTTCATTCAAAGCATTTTCAACGGGGATTCTAGCTTCTGCAATCACTTCGACAGGAACCGGAAATTTTGTTCCGATTGTTTTTACCGATTTTGAAGAGTCTGCAATCACAACAAAAACTTTTGCATTGTATTCAACAATCTTTTCTCGGACGTGTGCGGCTCCGCCTCCTTTTATGCAGCTGCATTCAGGGTCGACTTCATCAGCGCCGTCGATTGCAAGGTCGAGTTTTCCGCCGATTGCCCTGTCGTTCATTGAATAAACCGGGATGCCGTAATCTTGACATGCGTTTTGTGTCTGAAAACTTGTCACTACGGCTTTTATGTCTTTTAAAGTGCCGTCTTTTATGTGTTCGGCAAGTCTTTTTACCGCCGGCATTGCAGTTGAGCCCGTCCCAAGCCCAATTTTCATTCCGCTGAAAATAAGTCCTTTTTCTATCAATGTGTCAATCGCCGTGTTTGCGACCAATATTTTTTGCTCTGACTGTGAAAGTGCCATCTTTTACCCCGCTTGTATATTTTGTCTGATACTATTTATTGCGAAATCGCTTTCCAAATCGATACTTTTAATATTCTTTTCCTGTAAAAAGCTTAAATTGTTCGTACGCCTGATATTCAAGCATTTTGTATCCGTTGCAAGTTCTGCATCCTTTCTTTGATGCTCTCAACATTAGCGGCGTCGTAGATGGGGTGTAAATTAAATCAAAAACCATCTCGTCTCCACGGAATTTGTAGAAGAAAATTGGGTCGAGTTCATTGCTTGATTTATCTTCCGAATTCATTCCGACTGAAGTTGTCTGGATTATCAGTGAAGAATATTCGTCAAGTTTTTCAATGCAATGGGTGTCTAATTTGCAGTAATTAAAACCATATCTATCTGCAAGCTGTTGAGCGTGCTCTTCTGTTCTGTTGAAGATGCAGACTTTTGCCCCCATCTGTTTTAGTGCATATACGACAGCTTTTGCCGCTCCTCCTGCTCCTATCACTGCGACTTTGCGACGTTTGATTTTTTCTGAGCCAATAAATTCTTCCAATGCTCTTTGGAATCCTGTCGCATCGGTGTTGTAACCGCACCACTTGTCGCCGTTCTTTACAATCGTGTTGCAAGCTCCAATCTGTACAACTTCGGGTGACTGCTCCCCTAAATAATAAAGTACAGATTCTTTGTGCGGAATTGTAACCGAAAGCCCGTTTACTTTCATGCGATCGCAAAAATTCAAAGCCTTTGAAATGTCTGGTGTTCTTATTGGAATGTAAACTGCATCGATGTTGTGCTTTTGATAGCCCGCATTGTGGATTTTGGGACTTAAAGTTTTAATAAGCGGCCAACCTGTTATTCCAAATAATTTAGTTTTTTTTGAAATATTTTTAAAACGATAAATATTGGTCAGCGTAAGCATGTCGATATGCCCGATATCTTTCATGCAGTCGATTGTCTCGTTAGGAGAAACATACGTCAAAAATGAATTTGAAAAAGCTGCCAAAATCCTTGACGGAAGCCCTTCCGGACCCATCGCACACAAAATATGTTCGTAATCAGTTATTTCTCTAGATTGCGAAAAGAGGCTTGTAACATCATCGAGCGAACGAGGTGTAAACGCAATCTTTGGAATTTCATATCCTGTTTTGCGCATTTTTTCATATCTGCCTTTGATATTCACTTCAACAGGATTCATCACATGTGTACTTCTGATTATTTTTATTCCGAACGCCATCGCCGTATCCTGAATGCTTGGGATATGATAGTCGTCTTCAAAATCTACAAATGCAAAGTTTCGAGATTTGTCTTCATTTGCAAAAGCAAGGGCACGGGCAAAAAGGTTTGTTCTTGAAAATTCTCCACCCGTAAATTTACCGCCATCAATATCGCGCCTGATAGTCAAAATACAAGGCAGCTGTATCATTGTCGGGAATCGTCTTGCATAAAACTGTTCGTCTTCAGAAAGGCAATCTACGCGGAGCTCAACGATATCAACTTGTTTTTCATATTTTTTTACAAGATTTACATCTTCTTCAAGAGTGCGTCCTGTAAGCGTCATACAAATCAACGGCTGGTTCATAATCTACCTGCTTAACTTCGTTTTTAATATCAGTTTACTGTCGTTTTTGCGACAACTTTATCTACGACTGAGAGAACAAGCGTTGTTCCTTTTGGCACTGCGTAAGGAATTGTGAGATTTCCACCCGGATGGTTGAAGCTTAAAATCGTATAAGATTCGCCTTCGTAAGGGACTGCTTCTAGTTTCATCGGAACAGGATACGGATAATTTGCAAGAGTTTCCGTCAAGATTCCGTAGATGTTGTCTTCAATTGGTTTAGACGGCATCGCCATTTCTACGCTGATTCTTGTATAGTTTGGCACATATTCAGAGTCAAACTGCTGCTGGCTCACAACTGTGCCGGGTTTTTCTGAATCGTCGGATTTATGCGCTGTGATGTCAAATACGAGTTTGCTCCTCGTGATTGTCTGGAGCAAATCGTTTACGCTCTGTCCGATGAGATTAGGGACTTTTGTGTTGTCGTAATTTGGCCCACGGCTTACAATTAAAGTTACAGTGACAGGTTCTGAGATGCTTGTGCCTGCAGGAGGATCCTGTTCAATAATCGTGCCGGCTTCAGAAGCATCGGGCTTATATTGAGGTTCTGCCAGAACAATCAGAGGGCGAGTCTGACCGGCGAACAGTGTCTGAAGTTTCAGCTTGAGCTCGTCGATGTTCATTCCTATGTATTCATCAATTTTATCTACAATTACGCCGCGGCTTACGACAAGAGAAACTCTGCTGTAACCTTTTACAATTGCGCCGGCTTTCGGAGATTGTTCAAGAATTGTGCCTTCATCACCCGGAGTGTCAGAATAACGCATGTTGATTTTTGGATAGAGCTCTTTTACCTGCATTTCGATGAGAGCGTCTTCAAGCTTTTTGCCTTGAACGTTTGGAACAAGCACTTTTTCAGGCTTTTTTATATTCACAAAATACACCGTAAAAGCTATTGCCGCCATGATTATCAAAGCTGAAACATAAAATGCGAGAATTCCCCATACATTTGACTGAAGCTTTTCATAAGTATCTTTAAAACTGAATTTTAAGTTGATTTTTTTCATTTTTTTTCTCCAGAGTGTTTATTGTAAAACAGTGCCGATAAAATCGCGTGCACCGTTGATAAAGTCTTTATAATCCATCTTATTTTTTCCTTGTTTTTGTAATTGCTGAACGCACAGAACGCCGTCGCCTGTTTTGATGTTTATTCCGGTCGTTTTTTCGTAGTTTAAAACAGTTCCTGCAACTGCATTGTTTGCCGCAATTTGTGAGCCCGACGAGTTTGACAAGTCTGATGGGGTCGTTGTATCTGACGAGCAGGACATCGTGTCTGTTGAAATTGCCTTTGCAGCGAGTATCTTGAGCGGTTGTCCATCATAAACGCACCAGCATGCAGGTTCGGGATAAAATGCTCTGATTTTTGCTTCGATCACTTGTGCAGATTCTGTCCAGTTGATTTTGCAATCTTCCTTTGTGATAATTCCGGTGTAGGACGGCTCTCCGTGCTGGACTTTTCCCAAAGGCAATTTTTTTTCTTTACAAGTTTCTTTTATAACTTCGCAGATTAATTTGGCGCCTTCTGATGCGCAGTAATTCAAAAGCGATTCGCCTGTTTCCGTCCCGCACAGAGGCACCAATGTTTGAGCGAGGATATTTCCTTCGTCCATTTTTAGGCTAAGAGTCTGGACGGTAACGGCGGTCTGTTTATCTCGGTTTAATATCGCTGCTGTTACCGGCGTGCAGCCTCTGTATTTTGGTAAAAGGGAAGGGTGTAGATTTATCCCTCCGAGTGAAAACATTTCAAGAAATTTCGGCCCGAAAATATGACCATAAGCAAAGCTGATTAAAAAATCTGCTCCAAGCGGCTGAATTGCGTTGCGTGCAGATTCGTCAAGGTGTTCAGGAGTGATAACCGGTATATTTTTTTCTTCAGCAAATTCGGCAACAGGAGTCGGGGTTAAAGTTTTATGGCGTCCTTTTGCCGTCGGAGGATTTGAAAGAACGCCTACGATACTAAAATCGTATTCTGATTGTTTTTCGTAGAGATATTGCAATGTAATGCGGGCTGCGGCCGGACTTCCTGCAAACAACACTTTCATTTATTTATTTTTTGCTTCCTTTGCCGCAATTTTTGCAGCGATTTTTCTTGCTTTTGCTTCTTTTAATTTTGATTTTTCTGCGGCGCGTTCTGCACGCTTTTTGAACTGTTCAATAGTTTTTTCCGCGAATTTTTTGTCACCGCGGTCAATATACATAATTCCTTCAAGGTGATCGTATTCATGCTGAATTATGCGTGCAAGAAAACCGTCGGCATCAAGCGTAAACGGACGACCTTTTTCGTTGAAAGCTTGAATTGTCACTTTTTGTGGCCGAGTTATCGTTTCATAAACTTGAGGAATACTCAGGCAGCCTTCTTCGTAGTCGCAAACTTGTTCAGAAGTTTTGATAATCTGAGGATTGATAAAAACTCGGCGAACGTCGTCGTCTGCAATGATAACGAACATCCTGAGTTTTTTTCCGACTTGAGGGCAGGCAAGTCCAACTCCATCTGCATCGAGCATTGTTTCGAACATGTCGTCCGCAAGCTTGCGAATTTCGTCATTGATTTCCGAGACGGGCTCGGCTTTTTCTCTCAAAATATCTTCACCAAGTTTTATTATTTTTAAAATCATTTTTCTATCCTAATTCTAGCGGCACGCGCATGACCTGAAAGACCTTCGCAATCTCCCAGATAAGATGCGGCTGCTGCGCTTTTTAGCATTCCCGCCTTTCCGTTTTCGGCACGAAGTGTTGTAACAGTTTTTAAGAACATCCGCACGCTCAAACCGCCTGTGTATTTTGCCGTTCCTGATGTTGGAAGAGTGTGATTCAGTCCTGCTGCGTAATCTCCAAAGACTTCTGCAGAATAATGTCCTATGAAAAGAGAGCCATAATTGTGCAATTCGCTTTCGATTTTGTCCCGAAGCTCTGATTTTTCCATTGCGATTTCAAGATGTTCAGGTGCTTTTCTGTTTGCAACTTCCACAGCATTTTCAATATTGTTTACTATTATGATGCGTCCGCAGTTGTCTATGCTTTTGCGAGCGATCGCTTTTGTTGTGAGGGTTTCAAGCTGAGCTTCAATTGCTTCTCTGACTTTGTCAGCGAGCTCTACGCTGTCTGTCACGAGTATCGGCTGTGCAACAGTGTCATGCTCTGCCTGTGCAAGTAAATCGGCTGCAACCCATTCAGGATTTGCTGATTTGTCTGCGATGATCAATACTTCTGTAGGTCCTGCTACCATATCGATTCCAACTGTGCCAAATACGGCGCGTTTTGCTGCTGCTACAAATTTATTTCCAGGTCCGACTATTACGTCTGCCTGAGGAATGCTTTCCGTGCCGTAAGCCATAGCTGCAATTCCTTGTGCGCCGCCTACCGCATAAAGGTGATTGACTTTGCAGATGTATGCTGCAGCCATTATTCCTTCATCGGCATAAGGTTTTCCTCCGACGAAAGCTTTTCCAGATATTCCGCTTCCTGTTTTTCCGGCTTCAACTGCATCATCGGGGTGAACGCGAGGCGGTGTACAGATGATTACATTTTTTACTCCTGCGGCAACTGCCGGAGTTACTGTCATGATAACGGTTGAAACAAGAGGGAACCGTCCTGCTGGAACATAACATCCTGCCGTATCTACTGGAATTATCCTCTGACCTGTGATAAGACCGGGCGCAAGTTCTTCTTCAAAATCTTTAAATGATTTGCGCTGCAAGTTTGCAAAACGCAATGCCAAATCGTGGGAATAGACGATAGCGTCGTAAACATCTCGTTTTTCTATTTTGAGTTTTTCTGCGGCAGCTTTTAATTCAGCCTGCGGAACTTCAAATTGTGCAGGAACAGCTACGTCAAATTTCTGTCCATAAAGTCGAAGTGCGGCATCTCCTCTTTTTTGAACTTCTTCAAGAACCGACATCACAACTTCATTAGAATCTTCAAAAGCGCGGGGCTTAAAAAAATCTTCTTCAACATCATTTATATTTTGTATCTTTATCATTTTATCTCCGTTCTTTTATTGAATTATTGTTTTTGTATTTTTAATGTTCCTTGTGCCTGCGGTCAAGTTCGTCGTAGACATCTTTCCATGTTACGCCTTCTTTATACATCAGGACGTTTACAAAGTACATTAAATCGGCTGCTTCCCATATAACTTCATTTTTTCCTTCTGCTTCACAAAGCTCTTCCGCTTCTTCTTCTATTTTTTCACGCACGCGTTTTGCATCTAAAGTTGCTGTGTAACTGCCGGGTTTTGGATTTTTAAATCTGTCGGCGATGATGTTGTACAATCTGCCCATGCTTGATTTTTCGTCGGGAGCTGTCGTAAAGCACGTCCAACTTCCTGTGTGACATGAAGGACCGTCAGGAATAACTGTCGCAAGGATACAATCGCGGTCGCAGTCAACTCTCATCCTTACGATGTTGAGAAAGTTTTTGCTTGTTTCACCTTTTGTCCAAATCTCATTTCGTGAACGGCTCCAAAACGTCAACTTTCCGCAGTCAAAAGATTTCCGAACGGCTTGTTCATTTGCAAATCCCTGCATCAAAACTTCACCGTTTACGCTCTGCGCAATCACCGGAATTAAAGGCATTTTTTCAAAATCAAGACATGCGATAAATGAATCTTTCAAGTCCACTTTATCTGTATAGAGAGCCATTCCAAGCTGGACGTCGCAGTTCATTTTTTCGAGCTGCTTGATTTCTTCTACAGAGGAAACTCCGCCGGCAACGACTACACGGCATTTGACTGCATCTCGAAGCTGACGAACGTAATCGATGTCGGTTCCCTGCATGCAGCCTTCTCTTTCAACGCAAGTAAAAAGAAGCTCTGAACAGAATTTTTCGGCTTGTTTTGCGCCTTCAACAAGAGAGATGTCGACAATTTGTGTCCAGCCTTTTACCGCAATTTTCCCGTTTATAGAGTCAACGGAAATAATTATTCTGTCTTTTCCAATTGCAGTTTCAAGTTCATTTAAAAAATCTTCATTTATCACAGATTCGCCCGGCTTTGGCTCTGTTTTCCATGCGCTTGAACCGATTATAACTTTTTCCGCTCCAAGACTTATGAGCTCTCGCGCTCGTTTTACCGTTCTTATTCCACCGCCTGTGCGAACATTTCCTTTGTGTAAAAGAGACTTTAGGAGCTCAGTGTTTACAGTATTTCCTTTTGAATCGACGTTTCCGAGAGCTGCATCAAGGTCAATTATTGCAACTTCTCCATACATGTCGAACTTACTGATTAAATCA
Source organism: Treponema sp. Marseille-Q3903 (assembly GCF_014334335.1). NCBI lineage: Bacteria > Pseudomonadati > Spirochaetota > Spirochaetia > Treponematales > Treponemataceae > Treponema > Treponema sp. Marseille-Q3903. The sequence continues at coordinate 2,042,211 of NZ_JACSEU010000001.1, read as the reverse complement.
TCAGCGTCATCTCGCTGAAGTACAAGTTCTTTTCCGTTTTTGAGTTGAACGACATGTCCGTTTTTTAAGTCAATAGAAGATATTACCATAGAAGAGAGTTTATCAAATTAACGAGTTTTATACAAATGAATCTGTTCTGCAGATGTAGATTTCAGATATTGAACAAAACGAAGTCTCCGTTGCGCTGATTTCCGGCATGCCGACATCGCCCCAAAGACAAATCTTAAAATCTCTGATAAAATGGCAAAATGAATAAATTAGCAGTTGTACTTTACAAAAGTCAGGCAGCAGTCATTGCCGACCGTGACGGTGAAAAATATATCATAAAATTCTGCACGCAGAGCGCAACTTCCACAGGGAAAAAAGCAGTTTACGGAGAGCAAAAAGTCCGCGAAAAAGATGTCGTCCTCCTTCACCAAGGACCGTGTTCTTCTTTGGAAACTGTGCTTGATTTTTCAGACAGTGAACTTCAAAATCAGATAGACGAAACTTACGAACTTTTGCAGAGTGACATATCTACGGCGACTGCGCCATTGTCAATCTGCGAACTCGCTGAATATGCACGCGGAAGTTTTGATGCAGATTCAAGCTGGGCATTTTATTCGGCTGTATTAAGCAACTCTCATTTTGTCTTAAATGCCGAAGAATTTAAAAACGGCAAAATTATTTTTACGCCGCGAACACAATCTGAAATCGATGCAATAAATAAAAAAAACTACGAAAAAGAACACGAAGCGGAAATTCACTCCGCATTTATAACACGGTTGAAAAATAAAAAACTCGACCTTCCTGACGATGCAAAATACATGGGTGAAGTTGAAGCTTTTGCTCTTTGCAAGACAGATAAATGCAAAGTGATGCAAGAAGCGGGAATCTCTTTGACGATAGAGAAAGCTCATAAACTTCTTATAGATACGGGAATCTGGGATATCACAAAAAATCCGTATCCTACACGATTTGGGTTCAGCTTTGACTCGGCAAAAGAGCAGCTTGGCTCTATGCCAGAAGAAGAACGCCTCGAAGTTCCCGGAACGGCTTATGCAATCGACAGTGAAGATTCTGCAGACCCTGATGATGCAGTTGCTTTTGACGGAGAATATCTTTGGGTTCACATCGCAGACCCTGCTTCCTCAGTTGCTCCTGATTCTAAAATAGATATTGCAGCGAGAAATCGCGGTACGACTTTGTATATTCCTGAAGGCACTTCCAGAATGCTCTCCGAAAGTTGCCTTGAAGATTATGCTCTTGGCTTAAAGACAGCATGCCGTGCGTTATCTTTTAGAATTAAACTAGATGATGAAAGCCAGATAGAAGATTGTGCCGTTTTCAAAACTAAAATCAACGTCAAAAGGCTTACTTACAAAAATGCTGAAGAAAATAAAGAAAGTTCTGAGTTAAAGCCTTTTTTTGAAATTGCTGAAAAAAATAAAGAGCGCCGAGAAAAGGCAGGAGCAGTGACTATTCAGATGCCCGAAGTTTCAATAACAGTAAACCGCGAGACAAAAAAAGTCACAGTTCAAGAAGATGTAAAATACAGCTCTAACGATATGGTTGCGGAACTCATGATTCTTGCAGGCGAAGGTGCAGCGTGTTTTGCCTTTAAAAATCAGATCCCTTTTCCGTATGTCAGTCAGGAATCTCCTGAATTTCCTGACAATCTTCCCGGCGGCTGGGCAGGTCAATTTGCACGAGTGAAATGCATGCGCCGCCGCTCGGTTGGTATCACTCCAGCTCCTCATGCAGGGCTTGGAGTTTCGTTTTATAGTCAGGTGACATCCCCGTTGCGCCGCTATGGAGACTTGATTGCTCACGAACAGTTGCGCGCTTTTCTGGCCGGTCACCGCCTTATGACAAAAGACGAAATGCTTGAAAAAGTTTCTGCCGGCGATGAAGCGTCCGTTGCGGCTCGCAAAGCTAGCAGATTCAGCGAAACACACTGGAAGCTGATTTATCTTTTACAAAATCCCGACAATGTTTTTGACGGCTACTGCATAGATAAGAGGGGAACAGATGCGTTGTTTTTAATCCCTTCTATCGACATGCAGGCGACAATTAAAAATTGTGATGATGTGAATCTAAACGATAAGATTGAACTTAAAGTGTCAGATGTAGATATCCCAAATCAAAAAGTTTTGTTCCACAGATGATAAACTTTCACAGGCGACAAAATTTCACCGGTGACAAACTTCCACCGGTGGCGAATGGAATATCCTTTGTACATGCCTGATACTTCCATCGGGCATTGCAAATCATTATAATCATCTTATGATTGTAATGAAATTCGGCGGCTCAAGTGTCGCAAACGCTGAAAGAATCAAACACGTTGCTTCTATTATCCAAGCGTATCAGGATAAACGTCCTGTTGTTGTTTTGTCTGCAATGGGCGACACAACTGATCATCTTCTTGAAGCAGCCGATAAAGCTGTTGAATCTGTTGTAGATGTTGGAGGAGTTGCAAAACTTCACGAAGAAACTGCCGGAGAACTCGGCATCAAAATCGATACCATTCAAGCTCTCCTTGTCGAATTAAAACAGCTTCTCACAGGAATCTCAATGCTTAAAGAAGTCAGTAAACGTTCTCGCGACTATCTTGTTTCATTCGGCGAAAGAATGTCTGTAAGGATGATGGCTGCTTATCTCGAGTCTCAAGGAATCCCTGCAAAATTCTATGATGCGTGGGATATCGGAATAAAATCTGACAGCAACTTTATGGCGGCAGAACTCTTGGACGAAGTTTGGGACAATATTCCACATCATTTGAATGCTTACAAAAACGGTCAAGATAACGAAATTCCAATTGTGACAGGGTTTATTGCAAAAGACATTAAGGGAAATATCACGACACTCGGACGAGGCGGTTCTGATTTAACTGCAACTATGATAGGGGCCGCAATGCGGGCTGAAGAAGTTCAGACATGGAAAGACGTCGACGGAATTATGACGACAGATCCGCGCGTTGTAAAAGATGCAAAACCGGTGCCCGAAGTGACTTATGAAGAGGCTCAGGAACTCGCTATATTTGGGGCACAAGTGCTTCATCCTCGCTCTATGTTGCCGGTTCGTAAAGTTGGGACCCCGGTTAGAGTAAAAAATTCTTACAACATAAAAAGTCCCGGAACTATCATAGTTGAAAAGCACACTGGAAAAGTTCCTCCTGTTTGTGCAATCACAACTGTAAAACATATAACGCTGATAGACATTGTCAGCTCTCGTATGCTCGGTGCGGCAGGTTTTCTCGCACATATTTTCAACAACTTCTTAAAATGGAATATTTCTATAGATGTGATTGCAACTTCAGAAGTCTCTGTCTCGCTCACAGTTAATTCAAAAAATGATTTACCGGCTGGATTGATTTTAGATTTGGAGCAGGCAAGTCAGGTTGCAGTCCGCAAGTGCAAAGCAATTGTCACAATTATATGCGACGCAGCCCACAGCTCTGCAATTTTGGCAAGCGGTTTTGATGCACTCGCAGACGAAGGAATCAACGTTCAGATGATTTCTCAAGGGGCAAGCAAAGTCAACATCAGCATGATTGTAGACGATGATGAAGCGGAAAAAACCGTGCAGATTCTCCACGCTGCTTATTTTAACTAAAGGAGTTTGCAATGAAAATCGCACTTGTCGGATACGGAAAAATGGGGCACATGATTGAACAGTGTGCAAAACGAGCCGGTCACGAAGTTGTCGCAACGATCGATGTTTATGCTCAAGACGCTTCCGTAAAAGTTTCTGAAAATGATTCAGGCGCTGTTGCCAGAAGTGTAAAGTCGAGCGGAGCAGAAGGTGTGATTGAATTTACTCACCCGTCTTCCGTGATAGAAAATATAAAAGCTATTCTTCCTCTTCAATTGCCGCTCGTCGTAGGAACGACAGGTTGGAATGACAGATACAAAGAAATCGCTGAATACGCAAAATCTGTAGGCGGAACCGTGATGACTGCCGGAAACTTTTCTATCGGTGTAAATATGTTTTATAAAATCGTAGAAGAAGCAGCGAGAATCATGCATGATTACAAAGACTACGATGTGGCGACATGGGAAATGCATCACAATCAAAAGGCGGACAGCCCTTCGGGAACTGCATTGGAAATCGCACGGCGCATTCAGCTTTCTTATTCTGAAAAATCGGAAATTGTGACAGATTCTTTTCATCAGCGTCCTTCTCAAAATCAGCTTCATGTAAGTTCAACACGCTGCGGCAATGTTCCCGGAACTCATAAAGTTTTTTTTGACGGGACGGCTGACACAATTGAACTTACGCACACGGCACGAAGCCGAGAAGGTTTTGCAGTCGGAGCTGTAGAATCGCTTGTAAAGTTGTCATCATCGTTAAAAACAGGAAAACTCTCTAAAGGAAATCTCTACGGGTGGGACGATCTTTTTAATTAAAAAAAGTGCAAACTAAAAATCTAGCATTATCAGGCAGCGAGAATTATTCAAATATTTTTTTTGATTATTTTATCATCAGGATGTTTGAGCCGGCTATCAAAAATTGAGAAGCCGCGAGGATTACGAATTCTATTTTTCTGCTTATTTTATATTCTTTTTTTGTGTATTTTATATATTCTAGAATCACAAATGAAATTGTGCACAAGGAGCCTGCTGCTAGCGGAACTGTCCTGATGGAATGTTCAAGGAACAGCGCTACAAAAACAAAGTGGTTCAGCGAAAGCGCAGTCATGTAAATCACAATAAAAATTGCATAATAAGAAATCTTTTGTTTTCCGCATAAAACGCATATTGCTATTGCAGTCACAAAGTAAAAAAATGCAGCTGATATGTTCAGCCATTCTGGCACTTTGTATATATAGAAAATAGTCGAATATAGATTGAGCCAGAATAATATACAGATTGTGAATGAAACTATTCCAATCAGCCGATAGATAAACGCTTTATTGTCATCAGTTTTTTCAAATATAAAAAAGAAAGCCGCCGCAGATGAAAATAAAAGCGCAAAGACGGAAATGATTATTATATGAAAAGAATCAGGAAGATAATTGACCAATATCGAAATGCATAGAAAACTGCAAAAAGGAATTAAAAGCACTGAAGTTAGCTTTTCTATCGATGCATTCTTTTTTATGCATGCAAAAATATATAATCCTATGATTGCAAGCAGCAATCCGAATAAAATGAAATCTTTTATATACATACGTAACCTTTTATGACATTTTCGTAAAATTATTATATCAAATATTTTTTTCAAATAAAAGGTAAATAGGAGCGTATGGATTGAAACGATTTTCAGCAAAACACAATGAAAACTGAAAGAGAACCGAAATCGTATGAGGGAAACGTGTGCTTGAAGATAGAATGAAAAAAGTGTCGGAAAAAGTCTGATAGGAAACGGCTATTTGTTTGACATCGGCAAAAGTGAATTGAATAAAAAAAAATGTTTATATATAATCAAATTATTAAAATCGGCGGAAATGCCGATTTTTTTGGAATATTTTTTTTGAGGATAAAAAATGACAATTACGGAAATGCTTGGTCAGAGTGGACTTCTGACATTGCTAGGTATGGGTGTTGTATTTGGTTTTATCATCATTCTTATCTGCTGTATGAATTTGCTTAAAATTTTTGTACACGCATTTAAACTTGATAAAGAAGAATCAAAAGACACACCGGTGGCTTCGGCTCCAGTCTCAAGTGCTGGAAATGATGGTTCAATAGTTGCTGTAATCGCAGCTGCCGTGCATGACAAGGCATTAAACTCGTAATTTAAGGGGAATATAATATGGCTAAAGTTGGAATTACTGAACTTGTTATCAGAGATGCTCATCAGAGTCTTCTCGCAACACGTATGACTACTGCGGATATGCTTCCTGCAGCTCCTATGCTCGATAAAATCGGTTATAAATTTGTAGAAGGATGGGGCGGAGCGACTTATGACTCGTGTATCAGATTTTTGAACGAAGATCCGTGGGAAAGACTTCGCAAGCTTCATGCGGCAATGCCTAACTCAAAAATTATGATGTTGCTTCGTGCACAGAACTTGCTAGGCTACCGTCACTATGCTGATGACGTTGTAAGAAAATTTGTTGAAGCTGCTGCTAAAAACGGTATCGACTGTTTTCGTATTTTTGATGCATGTAACGATCCTCGCAATATGGAATGCGCTTCAAAAGCTGCAAAAAAAACCGGAAAACACGTACAGATGGCTATTTCTTACGCTGTTACTCCGTATCACACAATTGAAAAATATGCAGAACTTGCAAAAACTTATGCTGAATTTGGAGCTGATTCAATCTGTATAAAAGATATGTCGGGATTGCTCAAACCTTACGCTGCTTACGATTTGGTAAAAGCAATAAAAGCAAAAGTTGACCTTCCTGTTGAGATTCACTCTCACGCTACGACAGGTCTCTCTGTTGCAACTTTGTTGAAAGGTGCTGAAGCCGGAGCTGATTGGCTCGATACTGCAATTTCGTCTATGTCTATGGGAACATCGCATTCACCTACTGAAACAGTTGTTGAAATGTTGAAAGGTACAGACTTGGATACAGGGCTTGACACAAAGGCTTTGCTTGAACTCGCTGCATATTTCAGAGAGATTCGTACTCACTATTCTTCACTTGAATCTAAATTCCTCGGTGCCGATACACGTATTCTCCTTTCTCAGGTGCCTGGAGGAATGCTTTCAAACCTCGAATCACAGCTAAAACAGCAGAACGCAGGAGACAAGATGGACGAAGTTCTCGCAGAGCTCCCGCGTGTGCACAAAGATATCGGATATGTTCCTCTTGTAACTCCAACATCACAGATTGTCGGAACTCAGGCTGTTATGAACGTTCTGATGGGACCTTACAAAGTTATGACACAGGACTTCAGAAATCTTCTTGTCGGAAGATTCGGAAAATTACCGGCTGAACCTAATCAGGAACTCGTTAAAAAAGCTCTTGAACAGAACGGCATGAAAGAAGTTGTGACTTGTCGTCCGGCTGATGAAATTGCTCCAGAATGGGACAAAATGGTTGAAGAATCAAAGAAGAACGGCGGTAACGGAACAGATGAAGATGTCCTCACTTATGCTATGTTCCCTAACGTTGCTCCAAAATTCTTTGCAAGCCGTGCAAACGGTCCGGTAGATGCTGCTGCAACTTTTGCTAAAAAAGAAGCCGCTCCTGCAAAGGAAAACAAAGGCGGTTCTTATACAATCACTGTAAACGGTACTGCTTACAACGTAACTACAGGTCCTGCCGGCGACAGCATGAGCGTCAACGTAAACGGAAATAACTACAACGTAACATTCGGTGCTGCCGGTTCTTCTCCTGTTGCAATTGCTCAACCTTCAACTACAGTTTCTGTATCAGGCGGGGAAGCAATCAAAGCTCCAGTTGCCGGAACGATGCTTAAACATGTTGTTGCAGAAGGTGCTCAAGTTCACAAAGGCGACACAGTTATCATCATTGAATCAATGAAAATGGAACTTGAAGTAAAAGCTCCAGCTGATGGAAAAATTTCATTTGCCGTACAGCCGGGAGCTCAAATACAAGCAGGTCAAACATTGGCTAACCTCGGCGGAACTGTCGTTCAGGCTGCTCCTGTTGCGCCTGCTCCAAAACCGGCTCCTGCTGCCGCTCCGTCAGCTTCTCCTGTTGCAAGCGGAAAAGGTAAAGCAGTTTCGGCTCCAGTTGCGGGCACATTGTTAAAATACGCAGTTTCTGAAGGTGCTTCAGTTCAACCTGATACGACAATCATTATCATTGAATCAATGAAAATGGAGCTGGAAATCAAAGCCGGTGCTGCCGGAAAAGTTCATTTTGTTGCTGCTACAGGCTCTCAGATAGCTCAAGGCTCAACTTTGGCAGAAATTCAGTAGGTGAAAAATGGAAACAGAATTGAATAACAATAAAAAGAGCGTAAACAAAGCTCTTAAGATTTCGTTTGCCGTGATAGCAATCGCTGCGGTTCTTTCTTTTGCAGGTTGTGGCGCTTCAAAAACGTACAACGGCAGAAGAGCAAAGTCTGCCGGTTCTACAATTATCAAGGGTTCTGAAGGTATAAGAAATATAGATGTCATGAGTTTTTTTACTAATGTAGCAAAAAATACCGGCATCTATAAGATGATTCACAATCCATCTCCTGAAGAAGTTCGAGAAGAAAAAGAGCTTCGAGAGCAGATGGAAATAATCAAAGCTGAACAATCTTTAAAAACAGCTAGAGAACTTTCAGCTCATCCAGTTCCAGGTTGGCAGCGGTTGTTGATGCTCGCAATCGGTTTTCTCATCGTTTACCTTGGAGCCGCAAAAGGATTTGAACCACTTCTTCTTATTCCGATTGGATTTGGTACAATCCTTGTAAATATTCCTGGAGCCGGCATGGGAGATGGTCCTGACGGAATGCTTCATATAATATATTCTGCCGGTGTTGGAAACGAATTCTTCCCAATGCTGATATTTATGGGAATTGGAGCTATGACAGACTTCGGTCCACTTATCGCAAATCCTAAGACTGCATTGCTCGGTGGTGCTGCTCAGCTTGGAGTATTTGCAACTTTGTTCGGTGTTGCATTGATGAATTTTATCCCGGGTATTGACTACAACATGAAGCAAGCTTGTGCGATCGCCATCATAGGTGGTGCAGACGGTCCTACTTCCATATACGTATCTGGAAAACTAGCTCCAGAGATGATGGCAGTGATTGCTGTTGCTGCGTATTCATATATGGCTCTTGTACCGATGATTCAGCCGCCGATAATGAAGCTTTTGACTTCTCAAAAAGAACGCAGAATTAAAATGAGCCAGCTCAGACCTGTATCTAAAACTGAAAAAGTGTTGTTCCCGTTAGTATTGCTTGTTGTTACAATTCTCTTGCTTCCGCCTGCAGCTCCTTTAATCGGTATGCTTGCATTCGGAAACTTTATAAAAGAAGTCGGAGTAGTGCAGCGTCTTTCTAAGACACTTGAAAACGAAATGATGAATATTGTTTCTATTCTTTTGTCACTTGGAGTAGGCTCTCAGATGACTCCTGAAAAAATTATGAATTTGAACTCGCTCGGCATTATTCTGCTTGGCTTAGTTGCATTTTCAATCGCAACAATGGGCGGTTTAATCATGGCAAAAATCATGAACCTTTTCCTCAAAGAAAAGATAAATCCGCTCATCGGTTCTGCCGGAGTTTCTGCCGTTCCGATGGCAGCCCGCGTTTCAAATAAAGTAGGAATGTCTGAAGATCCTTCGAACTTCCTTTTGATGCACGCGATGGGTCCAAATGTTTCTGGAGTAATCGGAACTGCGATTGCAGCAGGAGTTTTCATCTCTACATACGGAATGTAGCGCTTAAAATTTATCGAAACATTGCAAAATTTGGCGAGGTTCTATGAAATAAAATCTCGTCGAAGCATATTCCGGTTTTATAAAAAATATCCTGTTTAATTTACGGGATATTTTTTTATTTTAAAACAATATTTTAATTGACATAATACTATTTTATATATAATATGTTGATGTAAATAATATTATTGTGAAGAAGATATGGAGGCTTAAATGATGTTTACTGCGGGTTCTGCATTGTTAGATGCCGTCGTTCTTTCTGTAGTGAGTATAGAAGGGACTTACGGTTATAAAATAACGCAGGATGTCCGAGAAGTTATGGATGTGTCGGAAAGTACGCTTTACCCTGTTTTGCGTCGCCTTCAGAAAGACGGTTATCTTGAAACTTACGATATGGAGTTTCAAGGGCGAAACAGAAGGTATTATAAAATCACTTCAAATGGAATGATTCTGCTTGATAAATACAGAAGAGAGTGGTGTACTTTTAGAAAGGAAATTGACAAAATTCTTATGGGAGTCAATTCAAATAAAAATTAAGCGATTTTTGGAGATTATGATGAATAGGGAAGAATATTTGAGCGAGCTTAAAAAAAATCTGCTTGCACTGAGCGCCGATGAACAGGCGGAAGCGATTCAGTATTATTCAGATTATTTTGAAGAAGCGAATGATGATGAAAAAGTTATTCGGGAGCTTGGGCAGCCTGCGGAACTTGCAAAGACAATAAGTGAAAAGTTTGCGAATGCACTTGTAAAGAATAAAACAGAGAACTCAGAGCAATCTGAAAATCAAGATAAAGATGATTATGATTACGAAGGTTTTGAATCGCTTTATTTTGAATTTCCAAAAGACAATGTCAACAGCCTTTTTATGAATTTTGGTGCAGCCGATGTCGTTGCAATTCCGGGTGATGTCTTTGCTGTTGAGACGCGCGGTATTTCAAAAGATTTTATGAACTGCTATTTAAGTGGAGATGGTATTTTAACTATCAGCAATACACGCCGCTTGAACTTGAATTTTTGGAACCATCAGAGGAGGTTTAGAATTGTCCCGAGAATTTTAGTGACAATTCCATCTGATGCAGACTTGGAACGCGTGAGGCTTTCTGTGGGGGCTGGGAATTTTACTGCAAAAGACATCGTTTTGAAAAGTAAGTATGCAAACATCGATGTTGGGGCGGGCTGCGTGGTTCTTTCCAATCTATATGGCGGAAAGGTCAATTTTAGATGTGGAATGGGCAGCTTGAAATTCAAAGGAACTATAAAAGGTGTTTCAAATATTGACTGCGGGATGGGAAGTATCAACTTAAAACTTGATGGAAAAGCTTCCGATTACTCGTTTGATGCAAAAATTGGGCTTGGCGATTTTAAATTCGATGGAGAGAAAAGAAGTGGTTTTGCCCAGAAAATCAGTCAGCCTGAAAGAGAAAATCATTTTTCTGTAAATGTTGGAATGGGAACTGTAAAAATAGGGTTTAATAAATAGGAGTGTGAAAATGGCTAAACGTTTATGCAAATCTAGAAAAAATAAAATGATTGATGGAGTATGCGGCGGTATCGCTGAATATTTCAATATTGATGCAACTATTGTTCGTATTGTTGCGGTGATTGTTGCCTGCATCAATGGACTTGGTGTTATTGCATACATCATCGCATGTGTTGTAATGCCTTATTCTGATGCACAGGATTTTGAAAATGCGAGCGATGAAGAAATCGATAAACTTAAGAGAGCGAATCGATATTCGGGAAATGAATCAAAATCATCTGGAAGCCGCAGCAGAACAAACAAAAAAAACGACAAAAAAATGCATTCGGACGAAGATTTTGATAAATACTTCGATAAATAAATTGCACGGAAATTACACGGAAATTACGTTGCTAAATAAATTGCGCTGAACCAGCTGAACCCGCGCTGAAATTGCCGAAGCGCAAGTCTAAAATCCGTTTAATTTCATAAAAAAATGCCGAAATACCTTTGAAGCAATTCGAAGGTATTTTTTTTCGCGATTCTAAATATTTGCCGTTTTCCCGCTTTTGTTGTTATATTTAATTGTATGAACGATACTAACGAAAATAAAGAAAACTCAATAATACCGGCAGAACAGATTTTGCCAAATAAACTCACGATTATCCCTTTGCAAGGGCGTCCGATATTTCCCGGAATTTTTACGCCGCTGATGATAAGTTCAAATGACGATGTGCATGTTGCGGAAGAAGCATACGGGAAAGACGGGTTTGTCGGAATCGTTATGGCAAAAAATGATTCTGAAAATCTGACTGTCAAAGACTTGTACAAAGTTGGAACTGTCGCTCATATAATAAAAAAGGTCAATCTTCCTGATGGCGGAGTAAACCTTTTCATATCTACTGTGAAAAGATTTAGAATCAGAAAATCGCTTCACAATTCTTCACCGATGGCTGTAGCTGTCGATTATCTTGATGATGATGAAGCGTCGACTTTTGAAGTAAAAGCGCTCACCCGTGCTCTGATAAGCGAGATGAAAGAAATCAGCGAAAATAATCCGTTGTTCAGCGAAGAGATGCGGCTAAACATGGTCAATATCGATAATCCCGGAAAAATCGCAGATTTTATTGCTTCAATTTTGAATATAGATAAATCAGAACAGCAGAAGATTTTGGAGACTACAAACGTTCGCCAGCGAATGGAGCAAGTGCTTGTCTATATCAAAAAGGAACAGGAACTTTTGCGTGTCCAAAAAAAGATTCAGAACGAGCTGAATGAAAAAATCGAAAAGAATCAACGTGAATATTTTCTCCGCGAAGAAATGAAAGCTATTCAGGAAGAACTCGGCGAAACTCCCGATGGAAATGATACTGATTATCTTAAATATAAAAAGAAGATTGATTCGTTTAATTTTGAAGGAGAAATAAAAGAAACAGTTTACAGCGAACTTGAAAAATTTAATCTGATGGATCCGAATTCTTCTGAGTATATTGGAACGCGCAATTTTCTGGAGCTCGTAACTCAGTTGCCATGGAAAGAGCCTGCCATAGATAATTACGAGCTTGCTCGTGCAAAAAAAGTTCTTGAAGATGATCACTATGGGCTTGATGATGTCAAAAAACGAATCATCGAATATCTTGCAGTCAGAAAGATGAAAGGCGACAGCAAAGGTTCAATTCTGCTCTTAGTAGGGCCTCCTGGTGTTGGAAAAACGTCTGTCGGTCGTTCTATTGCAAATGCGATGAACAAGCCTTTTTACAGATTTTCTGTGGGAGGCATGAGAGATGAAGCTGAAATAAAAGGTCACAGGCGAACTTACATTGGGGCAATGCCGGGGAAGATAATTCAAGGATTGAAAATCACAAAGAGCAACACTCCTGTTTTTATGATAGACGAGGTAGACAAGATGGGTTCCAGCCACAATGGAGACCCTGCTTCTGCATTGCTCGAAGTCCTTGACCCTGAACAAAATGTTTCATTCCGGGACAACTATCTTGATTTACCGTTTGATGTTTCAAATGTATTTTTTATTTTGACAGCAAACTCGCTAGATTCCATTCCAGCTCCTTTACTCGACCGAGCCGAAATCATTCATCTGAGCGGCTACATTGATCAGGAAAAAATCGAAATTGCAAAAAAATATATTATTCCAAAAAACTTGAAAAAAAACGGTTTGAAGAAAAATCAGGTGAAATACACAAAAAATGCGCTTCTTGAAATTGCAGAAGAATACGCGAGAGAAGCCGGCGTTCGCAATTACGAAAAAATGGTAGACAAGATTCACCGCAAAATAGTAACTGAAATGCTGACAGATAACGAGTCAAAGCCGTCTGATGGTGATAAAGACTATTCAAAAATATTGATTACTGTAGATTCTCAAGATCTTTTTAAGTATCTTGGAAAACCCGATTTTGATGAGAGCCAACTAAAAGAAGCAAAAGTGCCGGGAACTGCAATCGGACTTGCATGGACGAGCATGGGAGGCGACACTCTTTTAATTGAATCGACTCACTTTGCAGGAAAAGGCGGACTTGTCCTCACAGGTCAGATGGGAGACGTGATGAAAGAATCTAGTCAGATCGCTTTCAACTGGTCTCGTAAGTTTGCCCTTGATAACGGCAAAAAAAAATCAAAGTGGTTTGATGAAAACATCGTTCATCTTCACATCCCTGAAGGTTCAACTCCAAAAGACGGTCCAAGCGCCGGAATCACAATGGCTACAACTTTTGTATCGTTGTTTACCGGTAAAAAAATCAAAGCTCATCTTGCAATGACAGGCGAGCTCTCTTTAACAGGGCAGGTTTTGCCGATCGGTGGGTTGCGAGAAAAGACTGTCGCTGCAAGGAGAAACAATATAAAGACAATCATTATTCCAAAGGCTAATGAACGTGATTTGACAGAAATTCCTGAACACGTAAAAGCTGGAATTAAGTTTATACCGGTCAGCGATGTCCATGAAGTTTTGGAAATCGCACTTGGGATAAAATAGCACAATATGATGTGTAAAAATATCAAAAATGCCGCAGTTGAAACAAATAAAAACGATTTTGGCATAATATCTCAATTACTTTTCTAAAACATTGATTTCGATCAGCCAGTCTTTGAGAGCATCGTTCCAGTGGAATTCTTTCATAAAGTCGTTGTTGAGCATTCCAAATCCGTGCTTGCCCCATGGATAAACTGCGAGGCGGCAGTTTTGAATGTTTTTTGATTTGCACGCTGCATACAGGCGTTTTGCGTTTTCTGGGATAACTACGTGGTCATCTTCGCAGACTACTATGTAAGACGGTGGCATATTGTCAGGAATATTGAGTTCAATAGAAAACTCATCTTTTCGCTTTTGAGTCTGTTTTTTTTTGCCGTATCCGAGCAAACTGTTTCTTGACCAACGGTGTGCAATATCGTCTTGCATCGAAACTACAGGATAGATTGCCATGATATAATCAGGTCTGAGGCTTACATCAGTTTTAATTCCGATTTTTTCGAGTTCGTTGTGAGTTTCTGCAAATGCTCCACTCATCGCCGCAAGGTGACCTCCTGCAGAATATCCGATTACACCAAGTTTGTTTTTATCGACTCCAAATTCGTCAGCATTTTCACGGATAATCTGAATCGCTCTTTGAACATCTTCAAGCTGCGCCGGATGATTATATAGGCTTTCGTTGGTCCTGTATTTGAGAGTAAAAGCGGTTATTCCGTTTTCGCTAAACCATTTTGATGAACAATATCCTTCGTTGTACAGCCCAAGATGATGATAACTTCCGCCGGGGCATACAATCACGACTGGAACTTTTGCATCTGCACGTGCATCTGAGTTGAGAGCTTTGTGCATAAACATAACCGAATACTCTTTCTCCATTCCTTTTACATTTCGCCACAGATAAATTGTTTTATCCTGAGCATATAGCGCAAACGCAACTGCAAAAGTCAAAAAAAATAAAAAAAACATTCGCTTCATGCTGCAAAATATACCACAATAAAAGATAAAAAAACACCGCATGAAAAAATGATTTTGTATATAAAAAAATCAAAAAGTGTGATATCTATTTAATTATGAATAAATTGAAAGGAATTATTTTTGATATGGACGGCGTTATTCTTGATACGGAATCAATCTCCGACAAGACATGGCGTAAAGCGGCTATTGAATTCGGTATAACTGTCACAGAGGAACAGATCAATAAATGCCGTGGCTCTAATCTCAACGATACGGTCAGAATTCTAAAAAACTTTTACGGTGAAAACTTTGACTCAGAAAAATTTCTTGAACGCACTTCTGTTTTTTTTCATCAGATTGAAAAGGAGCGCGGCATTCCTCTGATGTATTATGCGAGGGAGATCCTCGAATACCTTTCGCCGAAATACAAAATTGCGCTTGCGTCTTCTACTCGTGGGGCTTCTGTGGAAAGACAGTTGACTGCTGTTGGACTGATTGATTTTTTTAAAATCAGAATAACTGGAGACCTCGTTGAGCACAGCAAACCGGACCCGGAAATTTATTTGCGCGCATGTAAAATGATTGGACTTGAACCAGAAGAATGCACTGCGGTTGAAGACAGCTATAATGGTATCAAAAGCGCTTTTTCGGCTGGGTTAAAAACAATCATGGTGCCTGACAAAATTCAGCCTGATGAAGCGATAAAAAAAATGTGCTGGAGGATTTCCTCTACGCTTGAAGAATTGAAAGAATATTTGTAAAAAAAGCTGAAACACGTTGAGCCCGCTCGTTTCGGCAGACTGCCATCGTGACTTTTGTTTTTGCTACCTAAAGTTTTATCTTTCCATTCGACATATCTTTCAATTTTTCCGCAAGGATGAGGAATTCGTCTTTGCGGATTTCGCCTTTTATCAAAATGTCAGTCATAAAATCTTCCGCAAGATTGTAGATATGGAACTGTTCAAGCGCAATTTTAATAGCCTTGTAGAGAGAATAATCTGTTGAAAAGCAAAACTGAAGTTTTTCCACGAGTTCTTCAAAGGCGTTTTGTTCGTCTGCCGTCTGAATAACTTTTTTTGCTCCTCCCGAATATGCTTTTACAAGTCCCCCTGTTCCAAGCAGCGTTCCTCCGAACCATCGTGTAACAGAGAGCAACGTGTTTGTGCATTTTCTGCCTTTCAATATGTCGAGAACAGGTCTGCCCGCCGTGCCTGAAGGTTCCCCATCGTCGCTCATTCCCATCACTTCACCGTTTTGTCCGATTATAAAAGCGTGGACTACGTGCGACGCATCCGGATATTTAATTTTTTGTGATTTTATTATTTCTCGCGCATCGGCTTGAGTGCCGCACGGAAAAAGTTCCGAGAGAAATAGAGAGCCTTTTATTTTTTCTTCAGATTGAATTTGTTTTGTAAGAATATCCATCAAACAATACTCGCTACTTTAATTGTTTTTTTGCCAAGCATTATTTTTCTGTTGGTCAATCTTTATTTTGCTGAATATCGACTGTTTGAACTTCTTTTGCAGATATGCGAACGCCTCTTGCTTTTAGAGATTTTTCTTCAAAATCGCCTGCCTTGAAAACTTCTTTTAAGATTTTTACGCGTGCTTTTTTTACGTAGTTCAACTGGAATAAGAAAGTCTTACGTGTATCGATGTGGAGAACTTCCATCCCTTCAGGTGCAAAAAAGTAGTCGCGATTCATTATGTATGCAAGAATCTTGCACCGTTTGATGTATACAAACTTAGTTTCAGGGTCGCGGTATAGGATTGTGAACAGTACTTTATTTAGGCTTTCCTTATCGGCAAATCCGCAGTAACGCATTTCGGGGCCTACGAACAGTTTGTCAGGTGTCTCGGAAACTGAATAGATTCCGCTTTTTCGGACATAGAGGATTTTGTCAAAAGGGGTGACTTTGAACAGTTCCGCACCGCCTGAAACCCCGATTCCAAGATATCCTGTTTTTTCGTCGTATTTTAGAGCTTGGTCGCGTTTTGTCACAGCCTTTACATCAACTGCATCGATATTCGCAATCTTTGTGCGGCGCTTTATATATTCCGTGTTGAGTTTTTTTTCAATCGCTTCGAGCCAGCCGATAGCATAATCTACAAGGTGTTTTAGCAGCCTGTTTATCTCTTTGATTCGATTGTTGATTGCGGTCACTTCTTGCTTGTTTTTGCTGATATCGTAGAGAGAAATTCTTCTGATTGGGATTCTCAAAAGATGATCAATGTCGTCATCATTGATTTCACGAATCAGTTCGGCCTTAAACGGCTTAAATCCGTCTTTTACAGCTTTATTTACGCCTTCTTCTGTCTTTTGTGTTTCGATTTTTTTGTAGATACGTTCTTCGACAAATATTCTTTCAAGTGTGCGAAGATGGAGTTTTTCCATCAAATCTTCTTTTTCAATTTCGAGCTCTCGTTTGAGTATTCCTACAAGCTGTTTTGAATGATGTTCAATAACTTGCGTGCATGTCATCTGAACAGGCATGTTGTCTTTTATTACAAGCAGATTGCAGTAAATTGTTTTTTCGCATTCAGTAAATGCGTAAAGGGCGTCTACAACGTCTTTTGTGTAAACACCGCGCTGAAGTTTAATTTCTATATTTACTTTGTCTGAAGTGTAGTCCTGAATTGAAGAAGCCTTGATTTTTCCGTTTTTTACGGCTTTTTCAATCGAATCGCACAAACTTTCTGTAGTTGAACCGTAAGGCAGCTCTGTGATGACGATTTTTTTATCATCGCTCGTGTCCATCTTCGCTCGAGCGACGATTTTTCCAAGCCCATCCTGATAGTCGCTGACATCTATAAGTCCGCCTGTTGAAAAGTCAGGGTAAAGCTTAAATTTTTCGCCACGCAGGCACTTTTTTTCTGCTTCGATTACTTCGTGGATATTGTGGCTTAAAATGTACGTGCTCATGCCGACCGCAATACCTTCGGCTCCGAGTATCAAAACTAAAGGCAGTTTTGCCTGGAAAAAAACAGGTTCGACATCTCTGCCGTCATAAGTGTCGACATATTTTGTGATTCTCGGATTTGTATTTAATATATCGCGTGTGATAGAACGAAGCCTGCATTCAATGTAACGAGGGGCAGACGCTCCGTCTCCTGTGTACAAGTTTCCGAAGTTTCCCTGCTTATCTATGAAAAGCTCTTTATTTGCAAGATTTACAAGAGCAGCGTAAATAGAGGCGTCCCCGTGAGGGTGATATGCCATAACTTTTCCGCAAACGTTTGCAACTTTTGTAAAACGTCCGTCATCAGTTTTTATGAGTGTATGGATTATTCTCCGTTGAACAGGTTTTAAACCGTCAGTGATTTCAGGAATTGCACGATCACGAATTACGTAACTCGCATACTGAATAAAGTTAGAATCAAATAGATTTTTTACATAAGCCATTTAGAATTTCCCCAAAAAAAGACAGAATGTTCCGAATCTGTCAAATACCCTTTACAATTATAAAGTATAAACTTGCGAGTTTCAAGAATAGAGAATTTATGAGCAGAAAAGGAAGAGTTGCAAAACAGCTGAATGAGACAATTAAGATTTATTTGTGATTCGTTCCAAAAGCTCAATCAGCTCTCTATAATTCTTTCGTACAGATTTTCGGTGCGCCGATTGTATAAAGTCGAGTTCATATCTGAACAATTTGTCTTTTCCTGAGACTGGCATGTATAATAATTTTGTCTGCGAATAGTAGTGCTCTATGCAGCCTCTCGGAAGAATGTAAACGTTTGCGGCTTCTGCGGCGGCAAGTATGAATGTGGCGAGGTTTTTTATCAATGGAAGTGTTTTTGCAGTTACCTTAGATAAATATTTTGAAAGTTCATCTCCGGCTGTATTCACTCCTTGAAGAAGAACTGTTTTGTATGTGTCTACATTTTCTGCATTTTCGTGCTTTTCTTGTAAAAGATATAGTTTTTCAAAAAAAGTTTGAAGTTTTGCCGAACAGTTTTTGTCATACTCCGGCAATTCTTGTCCGATGTTCACAAGATAACGTTCAAGTCTGTATATCAGTTTTTCAAGGGTGATTTCCTGTGCGATTTCCTTCTGGCTGAAAATCTGTCTGTAAAAACTTTCCTGTTTTTCTTTTTGTTTTTCAAGCCAGCCTACGACTCGTTGATCTTTGCAAAAGACATCTCTCAACTTTCCGCTGAAAAGGGAATCTAAATCTGTTATAATTCGTCCGTTCGTCCCTATCAGCGAGCACACTTTGCAGAAAACCCCGAGTTCGTCTTTTCCACCAACATCTATGATTCCGGTTCCGGCTGCGCTGTACTCATCTTCTATATAGCCAAGTAGATACGAAAACATCTGCTGGTCTGTGTATCCTTCTACGAAAATCTGGTTGTCTGAAAAGAAAAACTGTTTGTGATATGTGTTGAATCTCGGTAAAAACCTGCGGAACAATGCGTCATCATCTTCTGAAAGCTCTTCGATGCTCGTCGGGACTTTGTTTACGTGACAGCATACAACTCCGATTAAATCTTCAGGAGTTCTCAAGTCTATAAAGTATGGGCTGTGAGATATCAAAAAAAACATTCGTCTGCTTGTGTGTAAAACTTGTTTTTTTATCTCGTTCATAAAAAAAGTCTCAAATTGAGGGTGAAGGTGAAGTTCAGGTTCATCTATAAAAAGGCAGTCATCTGAATCTGAATCGTAAAGTGTCACAAGGAGGCTTATTATTTCTCGAAGCCCGTGGCATTCGGCGTCTTCAAGAGTGTATTCAACGTTCCAAGCTTTGTTCTCGACTATCGGAATCATCGTTTTGTCGATGTTCTCTATCATTTTTATAGATTTTGCGAACATGCTCGAAAGAACTTTTTCAATTTTTTCGCGGATTTTTTCGCTGTTTCGTAAAATCACTATCTGATTGTTGTACTGTCTGTCGGCTTTTAAAAAACGAACTCTGTAGCCTGCAGATTTAAATTGTTCTGCGAGGCTCGAGGCTAGAATAGTTTTACCCGAACCGTTCGGTCCCACTATCAGATTTATATTTGACCAGTTTGATTTTCTAAAAACAGATTTTCCCCAAAGGAACGGGATTTTTACTTTTGTCGCAACTTCAATCATGCGCTTATTATATCATGACTTTTCATTACAGGCACTCACGGAAAGACTTCCTCAATCTCATTCTATATGCTCATATCTTTAATAATTCTCTTTCATCCATAAAAAATTATCGGCGATTTTTTGCCAGCGCGGGTTTTTCTTGTGCGGAACGCAATCTTCCTGCCAGTACCACCAAAAATAACCGCCGATGTACCGGTCGTTGTACGGCTTCATGCGGTAATAAGCGTCAGCCTGCGCATTAAAAGACCTGCCGATGCTGTGCGGATTTGCAAAGCCGCATTCGCCGAATCCCAAAAGCGAATTCGGGAACATCTTATATAAATTGTCAAACATATCGTCCCAATCTTCGTGCAAGCCTTCGTTGTCTTTGTCGTAATAACTGACCAATACGTAATCGAGAGCGTTTTTCATATCGGAGGGGATAAACTTTTCAAGCCATTCTTCCATCGTCATGCTTTGGCTGCCGGGCTTAAACATATAGGCTGTAAGTGCAGCAGTAAAGCCGCGCTCGTGCACATACTTCCATGCCGCATAAGCTTTCCGTCCTGTCAGCTCATCCGTTCCTCCGAGCCACCCTTCACCGTTAATTTCATTTCCGACTTCCCAAATATCGGTATAAGGCGCAAGGTGTTCGACGCAGTCCGCAAAGCGCGCCGTATAGGATTCGACGGTTTCATAAAGTTTCATGTCGAATGAATCGCACGGGCAAAGCAAAATGTAAGAAACTTCGTGAAGCTTCGCCAGAAGCGGAGCTAAATCCTCATGGTTTGCGCCGGCGTCGATGACAACTCGGGCTGTCGGTTTTACGGGCAGTGCCTTTACGGCATCGATGATTTTGCTTATCGAAGACGCTGAAAGTGCATCAAGCGTTATTCCGTACAGCGGAGAATGGATTTTCGGCGTTTGAGCATGTATGCCGAGCGTAGAAAAAATCAGCATAAAAACAGTAAGAAAATAAAACGGTTTGCGAATCATACGGTAATAATAGCACGGATTTATATTTGACCAGTTTGATTTTCTAAAAACAGATTTTCCCCAGAGAAACGGGATTTTTACTTTTGTTGCAACTTCAATCATGTGTTTATTATACCATGATTTTACATTATGCTTGCAAGGGACTTGTGACCGTTGATTTCCAGTATTCCATTTTGCGGTACGTAAACCGGCGCATGCTTATGGCAAATTTTTATACATTTTCTGCAACCGACGCATTTATTTTGATCAATCCGTATCTTTCTTATATCTGCCATAAGCATATTAAAAATTTACATTCTTTTTTGTTTTCAGCATTCGTCTTCTCTCAGTATTTTCTCGTACTGTAAGCATAGGAATTTCGATTTTTGATATACATACTTTTATCCTGTCTTGTAGCGCAAATAGTCTGGTCTCATGTAGAGCCGATACGCATTCAATAACCCCTTTTTCAGCGGATTACATCTGCATCAGTCCACTTACAATAGCGAGAAATCCTATTACTATACAAGCATAACAAACAAATTTGTTATTGTTTGAATTTCTTTTTTTGAATAACAACACTGCTCCAACAAGGATTAGCAACAATCCAAACAATACACTTCCCAAATACAATTCTGATGCCATTCCATCAAGAAAATTGTCCACTGTTTCTTCTATTTTTTGTTCCATTATAAAACCTCCATCTTATTTATTTTTTTCATCAAAAATATCGAACACAAGATACCAATCATTACCATTGCCGCTGCTAACACATACATCGCTGCTCGATTAGGGTTTGCATTTACCACAATATTACACATTAACGAAGCAAGGAAAACTGCAGAAATAATAGTTGTCGGCACTGATTTTTTGATAAATCCGATTCCTACTGCTATCACTCCGATAGTTGCAGCTATCGCTGACATCAATATGGTATTTTCAACAATGTTCAAGATAATAGAAACTGTAAAGTTGTTTCCTACAAGATGAATGAAATTTTCAGTGATACCGAATATCAAAAAAACAATAAAGTTACAGACAACCATTGATATAATCGTAAATCCACACACAATCAAAAGTTTGGATAACACAACCTTTTTTCGACTTACCGGATAGGAAAAAAGTAAAATAGGTCGCTTACCCGAATAATCTTCAATAACAAACCTGCAATACATCACTGCAGACATCACACAAAATACTGCCATGTTAAAAACACAAAATAGAGAAATAAGATTATCATATCCTGCAAAAATTGCCATGTCTTTATCATCCGGCTCTATCAAAGGGGCATATGCAAAAAGAAAAAGGAAACCAATCATCGTAATCGCTATGATAATATCCGCTAAGATATAAGTGTTGATGTTATTCTTTTTTAATTCCAATCTAATCAGCGTTTTCATTTTCTTTTCTCCCTATCATAATATCCATAAAATACTCTTCCAGACCTGATGGATACTCTACCTTCACCTTATCCATCGAGACCTCTCTCACTATCGTTCCGTTGACAATAACCCCTATTGTATCCGCAATATGCTCTATTTCTGTCAAAATATGACTGGAAATCAGTAATGTCATACCCTCTGTTTTTGCAAGGTACAAAAATAAGTCCCTCATTTCCTTAATTCCCATAGGATCCAGTCCGTTAATCGGCTCATCCAGAATCAATAGTTGTGGTTTATGGATAATTGCTCTTGCAATCGCTAAACGCTGACGCATCCCCAAGGAAAAAGTAGATACCGGCTGAACACCAATATCCTTTAATCCGACTTTTGACAAGACATCCTCTACATTCCCACCTTCCTTGCCCATGTAGGCAAGATGCATATGCAAATTTTCTGCTGCCGACAAATGTTCATAAAAAATGGGAGTTTCTATCAAAGTACCAATCTGTGATAACATATCACTCGGTGTTGAAAGATTATCTATTCCAAACATTTGTAATTTTCCCATAGTCGGTGTAAGAAGTCCTGAGAGAAGTTTGAATACCGTTGTTTTCCCCGCTCCGTTCGCACCTAAAAAACCATAAATCGTACCTTTTTCTACATGCATATTACAAGCTTTAATTACTTCCTTACCGCCAAAAGTTTTTGTCAGGTTATTTGTTTCTATAATGAAATGATGATTCATCGGTCTTATCCTCCTTTGGATATAATTTTTGCAATAGCTCCAACGATTTTTCAATAAGTTCATCACTGAATACATCGATGCCTATCGACTTCATCATATATTGTAAAAATCCGAGTCTCGAGGATAACTTCTCACCATCACAATCAAAAACAGCCGGATCACACCACACATTGAGCAATAGCATAAAAACTTCCGCACATTCATCCGGAAAATCTGTAACGATAGAGCCATCTTGTATTCCTCTCTTAATAATTTTTGAAACAAAGTTAGAATCCTTATTGACACAAGATTGCATGTAGGATAGGACAAACTCTGCACTTTTCATGCGTACACTCATTGCATCATCTAAATAATGTGCTTCCTGATTCTCGATATTTTTCTCCAAAATAAGTTGCAACTGTTCTTTTCCACTCAAAAACCGGGTCTCTTCCATAAAGTTTTCTATTGTACCCTTTACACTTTGTTCCTGCTTCTCCATAACAGATTTGATAATTTCATCCTTCGATTTAAAATGATGATAAATAGCCCCCTTGGATATTCCGGCAGCTGTTGCAATATCCATCATGCTGGTCTTATCGAATCCCATTTGTAAAAACAGCTTCGCTGATGCGGATAAAATAGCCTCAATGGTAGCCTTTGCATTATATTCTTTCGCCATAGCTGATACACCTTTTTATTAAATTCCGACCGTTCGGTTTTTTTTAAAATATCTTTTATCTGTTATTTTGTCAAGAGCTTTTATAAATTATTCTCTCACCTTTCTTTTAGCTTCCTCATATACCTATAATTGTACTCCCGCTTCTTTTCTCTCTTTTTCCTTAGTTTTTCCAATTCCTCAAGTTCTTCTTTTACAGGCTCTTTTTTCGGCATTTCAAACTTACCAATAAAATTTAAGTATATTTCAACTTCCTGTGTCCTCTCATAGTTTGCCTATTTCCCTATTTTTATATAATCCTACTCTTGTGTTTTAAATTTTTATCTACCAAAGGCTCAATAAAACAAAACTCTTAAACATATCCCCCAAATAAAAAGAGCCGGTGCAGTCCTAAGGCCACACCGACAATAGACCTATCTTTCAGCTTCTTTCGATATTTTATTCTTTTCTTTAGATATTTCTCTTTCTTCACTCCGATGTTTCTTAATTGAACCAATCACCGATTCCTTTTCCTTTTTAGTTTTATTTCTCCCCATATACTCATTCATATTGTTTTTCAGATGTTCCAATTCATCATATTCAACTGATAATGAATTATGTTTCTTCATAATCTCCTCTTGTTTATCCTGCAAATTCTTAAAATACTCGTTTAATTTCCTGAAAATATTTTTACTTGATTTTGTCTTCAACTCTCCTACTACTACATGCCTCACTTGTGTACCGGCTTCCGGCATCACTGTGAATTATCACTCCTGAATGCGGCTTTCTCATCTCGAAGGCTGCATTCAGAGCAGAAATACAAAGCTCTTCTTTCATGTTTGTGTCCATTGCAAGACTTATTATTTCGCCTCCGAAACAGTCATCAAACTGCTATCAGGAATTACACCGGATGAATCAACATACAGTAACCAGAGTCCGTAAGTAACAGAGACAAGTGCAAGCAGTCCAAAACGAGCAGGAATAATTATCAGCAGGCTGAATATAATGCACGAAGCTGAATTTATTATGATGCCACTTATACATGTATAAGAATTTATAGTGATATCATCTGAGAACAGCCTTACTAGCTCAAAGCAGTTAGAGAGTAATAATAGAAAAATAGCGACAATACAAAAAAACTGCATTTCTTTTTATTATTTTTTGAATATAAATTTAATGACATTTTATCTGTAATTGAATCATATACTGCCAGCCTGAGCGTATCAAACAAATATTCTCTTTGAAATATGACTTTTTTTTACCCGAATATGACCTTTTTATGACTTTATTTTCTCTAATCGTGATATAGAATTATTGCAGGGTACATAAATCTGTAAGAGAGAGGGTTATTGATGAAAAAGATTATTTTAACATGGTTTATAATTACCGGTACTGCAATTTTTTTTCAGGCTGCAATACAGGAAATTCAATTTCTCCTGAAAGGCAATTAGTTTCTGATAAAGAAATTTCCGTAAGCTGGAATGATACCTCTGATACAATAAACGCATTCGAAGCGAAAGTCAGTGTATACAGTATGAACAGCCGCAGAGACACTTCCCTGAACCTAACATCGCAATACCATTTAGCTGCTAAATTAATTAATGATGAACAGTATGTAAGATTAGACATGCTTAATCAAAGCCCTGATGGACGTTTCAGATCCGTTATTTCTAATGATAAGGAAATGATTATGTTTGACAGCGCTTCCAATGAGATTCAGCAGAGAATTCCACTTGAAGCAGCTCCAGATGATTTAGCATTTATGGGATATGGATTAGGTTTTGGAAAAGTAAATCTGGATTCCATAAAGAAAGAGGCAACAAGACTTAATTTTGATATCACAGAAGATAAAAAGAATTCAAGCCTTACCCTGTCGCTTCCGAATGAATTATTCACATCTGAATTCGAAAAAAGAATATCTACACGGGTTTCGTTTGACTCTGCAGCAGACGTACTTACAGAAATGGAAACCGTTGCTGTTAAAAATGACGGAGCGACAGTTACAACTTCAGCCGAATATGTATACCAGAAATGTGGTGATGAATATGTCAAAGTCGGAATGATTACAAAAATTGTTACAGATTATGAAAAAAGAATCGAAGGAATTCCTGAAGATACAGAATATTTTAAAACTATTGATGATATTCCTGAAATTTCAGAAGAAGATTTCAATAAAATGAAAGAAAACGGAAATATCTTTGAAGAACCGTCAGTTAAATTTGGAGACCCCGGGGACCTGAGTTGTATTGAGACAATTGTAGAAGTTTATGAAGATGTCGAAGTTAATAAAACAGAAGATTCTGTATTTAAGCTCTTAGGAAATTTTTAGGAGGAAACGCTAAATGACAAAAAGAAATGTTTATAGTTTATTGATTGCTGCCTTCTGCTTCAGCAGCAGTAGTATATCTGTGGCTGCCCCGGGAATAGGTAATAAAGTTTCCGGATTATCAGATAAAAATTACCGTGAATTCAGCGGATTCAGTTTTGATGCCATTCCTTCTTCAGAGCATAAAGAATCCCTTAAGGTCAGGGTAAATAGTGAAATAGATTATGTAATTCAGGATGACATAGAAAAAGGACATACAGACCGTTATGCCATAGTCGGACATAGTCAGGGAGGAATCAGAGTGCTTGCATACGCCGCAATGCTTGAGCGAAGAATAAATGATCCATATTTGACTTTGCAGGAGAGAGAGGAAGCAAGAGCAAATTATGAAAGATTAAGAGCTGTAATTACAATTTCCGGTATTGATAAGGGACTGAAAGCTTTGGAAAATAATTTCAGTACTTTAAAAGCAAAAGCAACCGAAGACGGAAATATCTGGCTGAACGGAATTCATGGAGTTGCTAAAATCACAATAGTAACTACACTCATTGAAAAATATGTAATGAATAAAATCGGAATCAGTTCTGCCGGGGATATTGTAGATAAGATTGATTATATCTATCCGGGATTTGCAAACAGCTATATAAAACAAGGCTGGAATTCTGCAAGTTATCCGGTAATTGCTGAAATATATGATATGGTTCCCGGTTCTGCTTTCATTAGGGAAAATGTTTCAGATACCACTTCTGTTACATATAAAAAACAAACAGGTACACGGAAATACACAAGATGGGAAAGAGTAAGCTGGTGCTGGTGGTGGTGGGTGACTCATGAAGAACCGGTATACACTACATATACGGCATATAAAGATAATCCTAAATTTTCAGGAAAATTACCTGTCGGCTATATTGTTGGAACCAACAGCAATACTTTAAGCCTTGCCAGCGATAAAGAACAGATAATACGTTCTTACTGTAAAACAGCCTCAAACGTATTTGAAACTGCCCAGATATTAAATCATGTCAGAACATATTTAGCGTTCGGATTTCTGACCGGACACTATAATGCATACAGGGATTGCTGTACCGCAAGAGACTGGTTTTGTAATGTTGACGGAGAACTGAATGAACTGAAAGGGTCAGCAGAGAATGATGGTCTTGTAGCAAAAGAGAATCAGTTTTTTCCGAAACAGTTTTATAATCCTGCTACAGGGAAATATGAAGAAGTTCACTCAAACGTATTGGGGAAAAAGCCAAAAGGGTATGTTGAAATCTATAAGAACCACAGGGATATTAATTGCGAGGAAACATTCAATGATGTTGTCTTTCCTATGCTCAAGGAAGCCGGTGTCATAAAAAAATAATTAAAACCGGCCGCCTGCATAATGCACTACAGGCAGCTGCCGTAAAGGAGACTTCTTATGAAAGTAAAAACTTTAATCATCATACCTCTGATAATGATGACCTTGTCATGCAGATTTAATTTTTCTAAAGAAGTAAAAAAGAAAAGGCAGCTGCCTGCCTATGAACAGGACAAGGTCTGGACATTACATACAACAGCGCATTCTAGTTCTGAATATGGACAGCAGTACGGAAGGTATTATTACATTTTTGAATACAAACGCCCGGGAAAAAATAAAGGGATATTTTATTCAAAAATAGATTTAAAATATGGAGAACGCCTGTGGAGCACTCCTGTACAGAGAACATTTTCATGTTATCCGGTCTTAATTACAAGAAACGGAAAAAATTATATTTTAATAAAAAATATAGGCTGCATTGACTGCTATGATGATGCAACAGGCTTAAAGACAACAACCATAACATATTTTGAAAATGACATTGAGAAAAACCGGACATATATAAGGGCTGATAACTGGATTCTGGTTGATGACTCGCTATACTGGCCTAATTCTCCTGATTATAATCCTCATAACACGGAAAACCCCGGAATCATAAAGTTAGATTTATCGTCAGTTGACTTTTCAGAGGGTGCGCCGGAGACCCAGTATGTTAAACCTGCGCTTGTCTGGCAGAACAGGTATGACGACCAGTCTGTAATGATGACCCCTGTGGCAAAGGATGGCGTCATTTATTTCATAACCTTCAATCAGTTTGAAAAATATGATGCCAGCATTATGGGCGCCTACGATACAAGAGCTAATACACTCAGATGGGAAAAAAAGACATATAAACTTTTCGGTTATGGATTTGTGAACATGTATATTGTAGATGACAGATTATACATACTGGAAGACCCAAGTCAGGGGTGTTACGACATTTCAACCGGTAAAACTTTATGGGAGCAGACTTTTTCTCTGGAAGAAATGAAAAAACAGATGAGTGTTGGTGCTTCAATTTACAGCGTAGGAATAACCTGGTGGAATAAAAAATTCTATTTTACAAATACTGCAGGTTATCTGTCTTCAGAAATGTCAGGAATTCCCGAGGAATTCATCACAAACATCCAGTGCATTGATGAAAACGGTAAATTCATCTGGGGAGATCTGCCGGAAGACTCCGGCTCACTGTGGACAAAGCCTGAAGTAGTAAACGGAAAATGCCTCGTCGTAGTATGGGACAGCCTGAGGGTTTATGATGCAGAGACCGGAGAAATACTCGGTGTAGATTATTCGGTAAAGAGCCTGGGGATGGATAAAAATGCCGTTTATGACGATATGTTTATCTATTTTAATCTTGATCAGGAAACTCTTACCAGTGAACTTGTTGCTATAAGACCGTAAAAGGCAAGGCAGGTATTTATGCTGAATGTAAAAAAAATACTTTATTCGATGCTGGTAAGCTTGATTTTATTAAGCTCCTGTAAAAATATTCAAAATTCAGAAAATGACTCTCATCTTAATGCAAGGGTAAAAATTACTTCTGAATATAATAAAAATATTGAATTTAATGTTTATCTGGAAAATGAATCAGGGCAGTCAGTAAATTGTGCAGTCGTTTCGGTTAAAAGCTCATCAGGAGTATCCCTGATTTTGGAATTTGATAATAATATTCAATGCTATAAAGGTAGTATGAATGGAATCGATAACGATAATTATGAAATTAAAGTTAAATCAAACATCATCGGCGATACATATAAAATTATTGTCCCTCACTTTAGATTAGACAGCAAACCGGTTGTAACAAACTTTTCCGATTCTGAAGGTAATAACGTGCTTTCCGGTAAAAGTCTTATAAATACAAATGAAATTCAAATATCATGGGATTCTGTAAAAGCTGATAATGTTGTTTATCAAGTAATAATACGAAACTCGTTATCTGCTAAATGGCTTGCTTCTGTAAAATCAAACTATGTAATTATTCCTGTAAACTCGTTGGAACCGGGTACATACTATCTCACAATTAATGCCCAGAATATATATGGGGATGTTCTGTTTGAAACGTATAATTATTATTCTGTAAGCAATTGTTCCAGTGCATCGATAAGTTTCTGTATAGAATAAAATGAAACGAATAATCTATATTTTATTTTTGATATTCTTGTTTTTCAGTTGTAATAATAATCTTCCTGAATATTATGAAATTGAAATAAAATCACCAAAACAAAACTGGAT
The DNA here is from genome assembly GCF_014334335.1 of Treponema sp. Marseille-Q3903. Lineage (NCBI taxonomy): Bacteria > Pseudomonadati > Spirochaetota > Spirochaetia > Treponematales > Treponemataceae > Treponema > Treponema sp. Marseille-Q3903. The sequence goes on along the minus strand of NZ_JACSEU010000001.1, from coordinate 2,012,846 downwards.
TTATTATACGGATACGGAAATTGTTTTTTCCTGTAATGTAAAAGATAGAAATTTAATCTGGTATTCATCAATTGACGGAAAGATTGGAGAAGGATACCATTTTACAAGAAGTCTTTCTGAAGGAAGCCATACTATAACATTAAAAGACAATAAAGCAAAAAAAACATCTTCTGTATGTATAGAAGTGCAGGCAAATCAAAATTATAAAAATATAAGTTTGATTACACATTTGCCGTTTAATTTCAATATCGATAAAAATGAATCGTTTGGCATTTTCAGCCTGAATGGTAAAATGGATTCTTCTTTTCTTGAATTTAATTCAGAAAAAAACAATAAAAATGATACTGAATTTAACAGGGATATATATTTAAAAAATAATCTGATGAATTTACAGATTAATAAAATAAAATCTGCACGAAATATAGAATCTGGTTATCAATCTAGAGAATTTTATGTCATAAATACAAATGAAACTCTAAATTCTCCACATAAAATAATTGCAGAAAAATATTATGATGGTAATGAATTTTCTGTCTGGATTCCAAAAGGCATTGCAAATGTTAATCACGATGACATTGATAAAATTATTATGCCTTTGGAAAATTTTGTAATGAGGCGCGTTAAAGAACTTTGGGGAGAATGCGCAGATATAGATTCAAATGGTAAATTAACAATCCTTTTTTCAAAAACAATAAACGAAGAAAATAAGGCTGTTGGCTTTTTTAATTCAAAAGATTTCTTTAGAAACATTAGTGAGAAAACTAGCAGCGCATATAATCCATATAGTAATGAAATGGATATTATCTATGTAGCTTTTCCTGATAGTGAAAATAGAAACTACTCGATAGAATCAATTATTGCCACTGTTTCTCATGAATTTGCACATGCTGTTAATTTCTCGCAAAAAACCTGGAAATCCCTTTCAAAAGGCGACAATGACATTGTGCAAGAAGAATTATTTCTGGACGAAGGCTGGAGTCATCTTACAGAATTATTATGCGGTTATGGAAGCTCTGGAGGAGATATAAATTTCATAAATTTTTATCTCGAAAATTCAAGTTATTATTCATTTTGTAAAAATGATTATTTAGGAAGAAATGATAGTGTCGGTCAGAGAGGAGCTGTATGTCTGTTTTTATACTGGTTATTTGAAAAAGCAGGTGGAATCGGTTATGAAAATGACGGAATTGATTTTATAGATCAGGGGGGAATTAGTTTTTTAAAGTCCATGACTGATACTAAACAGACAGGATGGGATTGTATCGGAAATTATTTCAATAAAAATACTGACAGTCTATTCATAGAATTTTCAAAAATATTATTAAATCAAAATATTAATTCCTTTTTCAATGAAAATAAAAAAGATCCGGTTACTAATGAATATTTTTTGAAAAATGTAAGTTTGAAGAAGCTTCCGTGCAGAGAATATTGTAAAATATTACCTTACTCTATAAGTAATTTTGGTATTTCCAATAATTCTGGGTGTATAACAGTAAATGGAACTGCATTAAGTGGGAATATTTACTTATACAGGTATTGACAGAGCAACAGGCAGTTACTCATCCGCCTGCATCGAATCCTAAATAAAATTTAATACAGAATCGTATAATTATGGTATTTGTTTATAAAACCGGTTTTATCTCCGACTTCCAGTATGTCATATATAACCTTAAGCCTGTTTTTTATTGAGCCTTCGGATAAATGATATTCTACCGCAATGGCAGCATATTTTTCATTATTTAATATCATTTTTAACCATTCATAATCCCTGTGAGTAATACCATCAAAAGAAGATAATCTTAAAATCTTCTCTTCTCCTGAATTGCCGGAAGTTATATTCAGCAGAAAAGTTTCAAGCATCAGACAGAAAATAAAAATAAAGTCCTGAAGCAGCACCTGTACATATATCCGTATTCCCTGTTTTATTGGGATAATAAGAATAAAAATTAAAAACAAAACAGTTATAATAATTTTGAAAAGTTTATTTCGTATATAAAAGCCCCTAAGCCTTAAAATTACATAAGATAAATAGAATAAGAAGACCGGAATTACACCGGATGAATCAACATACAGTAACCAGAGTCCGTAAGTAATAGAGACAATGGCAAGCAGGCCGAACCGTGCAGGCACAATTATCAGCAGGCTGAATATAATGCACGAAACTGAATTTATTATGATGCCGCTTATACATATATAAGAATTTACGGTGATATCATCTGAGAACAGCTTTACTAACTCAAAGCAGTTAGAGAGTAATAATAGAAAAATAGCGGCAATACAAAAAAACTGTATTTTCTTCTTATTATTTTTTGAATATAAATTTAATGACATTTAATCTGTAATTAAATCATATACTGACGGACTGATAGTGTCAAACAAATATTCTCTTTGAAATATGACTTTTTTATACCCGAATATGACCTTTTTATGACTTTATTTTCTCTAATCGTGATATAGAATTATTGCAGGGTACATAAATCTGTAAGAGAGAGGGTTATTGATGAAAAAGATTATTTTAACATGGTTTATAATTACCGGTACTGCAATTTTTTTTTCAGGCTGCAATACAGGAAATTCAATTTCTCCTGAAAGGCAATTAGTTTCTGATAAAGAAATTTCCGTAAGCTGGAATGATACCTCTGATACAATAAACGCATTCGAAGCGAAAGTCAGTGTATACAGTATGAACAGCCGCAGAGACACTTCCCTGACCCTAACATCGCAATACCATTTAGCTGCTAAATTAATTAATGATGAACAGTATGTAAGATTAGACATGCTTAATCAAAGCCCTGACGGACGTTTCAGATCCGTTATTTCTAATGATAAGGAAATGATTATGTTTGACAGCGCTTCCAATGAGATTCAGCAGAGAATTCCACTTGAAGCAGCTCCAGATGATTTAGCATTTATGGGATATGGATTAGGTTTTGGAAAAGTAAATCTGGATTCCATAAAGAAAGAGGCAACAAGACTTAATTTTGATATCACAGAAGATAAAAAGAATTCAAGCCTTACCCTGTCGCTTCCGAATGAATTATTCACATCTGAATTCGAAAAAAGAATATCTACACGGGTTTCGTTTGACTCTGCAGCAGACGTACTTACAGAAATGGAAACCGTTGCTGTTAAAAATGACGGAGCGACAGTTACAACTTCAGCCGAATATGTATACCAGAAATGTGGTGATGAATATGTCAAAGTCGGAATGATTACAAAAATTGTTACAGATTATGAAAAAAGAATCGAAGGAATTCCTGAAGATACAGAATATTTTAAAACTATTGATGATATTCCTGAAATTTCAGAAGAAGATTTCAATAAAATGAAAGAAAACGGAAATATCTTTGAAGAACCGTCAGTTAAATTTGGAGACCCCGGGGACCTGAGTTGTATTGAGACAATTGTAGAAGTTTATGAAGATGTCGAAGTTAATAAAACAGAAGATTCTGTATTTAAGCTCTTAGGAAATTTTTAGGAGGAAACGCTAAATGACAAAAAGAAATGTTTATAGTTTATTGATTGCTGCCTTCTGCTTCAGCAGCAGTAGTATATCTGTGGCTGCCCCGGGAATAGGTAATAAAGTTTCCGGATTATCAGATAAAAATTACCGTGAATTCAGCGGATTCAGTTTTGATGCCATTCCTTCTTCAGAGCATAAAGAATCCCTTAAGGTCAGGGTAAATAGTGAAATAGATTATGTAATTCAGGATGACATAGAAAAAGGACATACAGACCGTTATGCCATAGTCGGACATAGTCAGGGAGGAATCAGAGTGCTTGCATACGCCGCAATGCTTGAGCGAAGAATAAATGATCCATATTTGACTTTGCAGGAGAGAGAGGAAGCAAGAGCAAATTATGAAAGATTAAGAGCTGTAATTACAATTTCCGGTATTGATAAGGGACTGAAAGCTTTGGAAAATAATTTCAGTACTTTAAAAGCAAAAGCAACCGAAGACGGAAATATCTGGCTGAACGGAATTCATGGAGTTGCTAAAATCACAATAGTAACTACACTCATTGAAAAATATGTAATGAATAAAATCGGAATCAGTTCTGCCGGGGATATTGTAGATAAGATTGATTATATCTATCCGGGATTTGCAAACAGCTATATAAAACAAGGCTGGAATTCTGCAAGTTATCCGGTAATTGCTGAAATATATGATATGGTTCCCGGTTCTGCTTTCATTAGGGAAAATGTTTCAGATACCACTTCTGTTACATATAAAAAACAAACAGGTACACGGAAATACACAAGATGGGAAAGAGTAAGCTGGTGCTGGTGGTGGTGGGTGACTCATGAAGAACCGGTATACACTACATATACGGCATATAAAGATAATCCTAAATTTTCAGGAAAATTACCTGTCGGCTATATTGTTGGAACCAACAGCAATACTTTAAGCCTTGCCAGCGATAAAGAACAGATAATACGTTCTTACTGTAAAACAGCCTCAAACGTATTTGAAACTGCCCAGATATTAAATCATGTCAGAACATATTTAGCGTTCGGATTTCTGACCGGACACTATAATGCATACAGGGATTGCTGTACCGCAAGAGACTGGTTTTGTAATGTTGACGGAGAACTGAATGAACTGAAAGGGTCAGCAGAGAATGATGGTCTTGTAGCAAAAGAGAATCAGTTTTTTCCGAAACAGTTTTATAATCCTGCTACAGGGAAATATGAAGAAGTTCACTCAAACGTATTGGGGAAAAAGCCAAAAGGGTATGTTGAAATCTATAAGAACCACAGGGATATTAATTGCGAGGAAACATTCAATGATGTTGTCTTTCCTATGCTCAAGGAAGCCGGTGTCATAAAAAAATAATTAAAACCGGCCGCCTGCATAATGCACTACAGGCAGCTGCCGTAAAGGAGACTTCTTATGAAAGTAAAAACTTTAATCATCATACCTCTGATAATGATGACCTTGTCATGCAGATTTAATTTTTCTAAAGAAGTAAAAAAGAAAAGGCAGCTGCCTGCCTATGAACAGGACAAGGTCTGGACATTACATACAACAGCGCATTCTAGTTCTGAATATGGACAGCAGTACGGAAGGTATTATTACATTTTTGAATACAAACGCCCGGGAAAAAATAAAGGGATATTTTATTCAAAAATAGATTTAAAATATGGAGAACGCCTGTGGAGCACTCCTGTACAGAGAACATTTTCATGTTATCCGGTCTTAATTACAAGAAACGGAAAAAATTATATTTTAATAAAAAATATAGGCTGCATTGACTGCTATGATGATGCAACAGGCTTAAAGACAACAACCATAACATATTTTGAAAATGACATTGAGAAAAACCGGACATATATAAGGGCTGATAACTGGATTCTGGTTGATGACTCGCTATACTGGCCTAATTCTCCTGATTATAATCCTCATAACACGGAAAACCCCGGAATCATAAAGTTAGATTTATCGTCAGTTGACTTTTCAGAGGGTGCGCCGGAGACCCAGTATGTTAAACCTGCGCTTGTCTGGCAGAACAGGTATGACGACCAGTCTGTAATGATGACCCCTGTGGCAAAGGATGGCGTCATTTATTTCATAACCTTCAATCAGTTTGAAAAATATGATGCCAGCATTATGGGCGCCTACGATACAAGAGCTAATACACTCAGATGGGAAAAAAAGACATATAAACTTTTCGGTTATGGATTTGTGAACATGTATATTGTAGATGACAGATTATACATACTGGAAGACCCCAGTCAGGGGTGTTACGACATTTCAACCGGTAAAGCTTTATGGGAGCAGACTTTTTCTCTGGAAGAAATGAAAAAACAGATGAGTGTTGGTGCATCAATTTACAGCGTAGGAATAACCTGGTGGAATAAAAAATTCTATTTTACAAATACTGCAGGTTATCTGTCTTCAGAAATGTCAGGAATTCCCGAGGAATTCATCACAAACATCCAGTGCATTGATGAAAACGGTAAATTCATCTGGGGAGATCTGCCGGAAGACTCTGGCTCACTGTGGACAAAGCCTGAAGTAGTAAACGGAAAATGCCTCGTCGTAGTATGGGACAGCCTGAGGGTTTATGATGCAGAGACCGGAGAAATACTCGGTGTAGATTATTCGGTAAAGAGCCTGGGGATGGATAAAAATGCCGTTTATGATGATATGTTTATCTATTTTAATTTTGATCAGGAAACTCTTACCAGTGAACTTGTTGCTATAAGACCGTAAACGGCAAGGCATGTATTTATGCGGAATGTAAAAAAAATACTTTATTCGATGCTGGTAAGCTTGATTTTATTAAGCTCCTGCAAAAATATTCAAAATTCAGGAAATGACTCTCATCTTAATGCAAGGGTAAAAATTACTTCTGAATATAATAAAAATATTGAATTTAATGTTTATCTGGAAAATGAATCAGGGCAGTCAGTAAATTGTGCAGTTGTTTCGGTTAAAAGCTCATCAGGAGTATCCCTGATTTTGGAATTTGATAATAATATTCAATGCTATAAAGGTGGTATGAATGGAATCGATAACGATAATTATGAAATTAAAGTTAAATCAAACATTATCGACGATACATATAAAATTATTGTCCCTCACTTTAGATTAGACAGCAAACCGGTTGTAACAAACTTTTCCGATTCTGAAGGTAATAGCGTGCTTTCCGGTAAAAGTCTTATAAATACAAATGAAATTCAAATATCATGGGATTCTGTAAAAGCTGATAATGTTGTTTATCAAGTAATAATACGAAACTCGTTATCTGCTAAATGGCTTGCTTCTGTAAAATCAAACTATGTAATTATTCCTGTAAACTCGTTGGAACCGGGTACATACTATCTCACATCAGATTTTCAGACTTACAAACATCCAGTGCATTGATGAAAACGGTAAATTCATCTGGGGAGATATGCCGGAAGACTCTGGCTCACTGTGGACAAAGCCTGAAGTAGTAAACGGAAATCCATCAGGCATCTCAATTCGCTTTTTATTCAGCTTCAACTTTTTCAATATGTGCGCCGAGTTTTTTCAATCGGCCGACAAGGTCTTCGTATCCTCGTTCAATCTGATAGACGTTGCTGATTCTGCTCTTTCCGTGAGCGCACATCGCTGCAATCACCATCGCCATACCGGCACGGATATCCGGCGAAACAAGATGGTCGCCGTGTAGCATACTAGGACCGCATACAACTGCACGGTGTGGATCACACAGCGTAATCTTCGCTCCCATTGAAATTAGCTTATCGACGAAAAACATTCGGCTTTCAAACATTTTTTCAAAAATCAAAACAGTCCCGTCAACTTGAGTCGCAACTACTGTCATAATCGATGTCAAGTCAGCAGGAAATCCCGGCCAAGGCATATCATCGATTTTTGGGATTGCGTTTCCCAAGTCTGCATTTACTTTTAGAGTTTGCGTATTTGGAACTGTAAGTTCATCGCCGTTTATTCTCCATGAAATTCCAAGCTTTGCAAAACTGTATTTTAACGGACGCATTTCTTCCGGGCGAATTCCTTTGATTGTGATTTGACCTTTAGTTGCTGCCGCCATCCCTATGTATGAACCGATTTCTATGTAGTCAGGACCGATCGTAAATTCAGTTCCATGGAGTTTTTCTACGCCTTCAATTTTAAGGATATTGCTTCCAATTCCGGAGATTTTTCCACCCATAGAGACAATCATGTTGCATAAGTCTTGAATATGTGGTTCGCTCGCTGCATTTTTGATGATAGTTGTGCCTTCAGCAAGTGCTGCGACCATCACTGCATTTTCTGTTGCGGTAACAGATGCTTCGTCTAAAAAAATGTCTGCGCCTACAAGTTTATTTGCTGAAAAATTAAAATGTCCGTTTACGGTGATTTGTGCCCCAAACTGTTCGAGAGCGAGAAAATGAGTGTCCAAACGGCGTCGACCGATTACATCTCCTCCAGGAGGCATCATCTCGCATTTTCCTGTACGTGCAAGAAGCGGACCTGCAAACACGATTGAACCTCGAACTTTTTTTGTAAGTTCTCCGGGAAGCTCTGAAGTTTTAATATTTTTGCACTGAATCTTCCAGTTATTTTTGCTGAGTTTTTCAACTTTTGCACCGATAGATTTCAGAATTTCAATCATCACGTTTGTATCCTGAATCTCCGGGATGTTGTGAAGAACGACAGGCTCTTCTGTCAGCAAAGCCGCTGTGAGACACGGAAGCGCTGCGTTTTTGTTTCCGCTAGCTGTAATTTTTCCCTGAATCGGATATCCACCGTCAATTACATACTCGTGCATATATATGTCCTGTAATAAATTAATTCTGCGGAGACTGAGTCAGCAGGTTAATTACAACATCGGCAGCTTTTGACATTTGGTTTAGAGAACACCATTCATTTCTTGAATGGAATTCGTGTGCGCCTGTAAAAATATTTGGAGTTGGAATGCCCATCTCTGTAAGGCGAGAGCCATCGGTTCCTCCGCGGATAGGCTGATGAATGATTTTTACACCGGAAGCTTCGTACGCTTTTTCAAGGCGTTCAACGACTTGTGGGTGTTGATCCATCTTGTTTTTCATGTTGAGATACTGCTGCTTAAAAGAAACTTCTACGCTTCCTCCGAATTCTTTGCAGACTTCGTCAGCAGCGGCTTTTATGATTTTCTTTTCTTTTTCGATTTCGTCATCGTAAAAAGAACGTAGCAACAGCGAAACTTCCGAAGACTCAATCGTCCCTGAAATTTCCATCGGAGCTATGAATCCTTCGTAATTTTCTGTAGTTTCTGGAGCCATGTCACGTGGTAGTTTGTTGACAAAGTTTCCTGCCAGCAAAACGGCGTTTATCATTTTGTCTTTTTTTGCGCTTCCCGTGTGACACGCCTTTCCTGTGAATTTTACTGAACAAGCCCAAGCGTTAAAACATTCGGTTTCCATTTCACCTTCATCTCCACCGTCAACTGTGTAAGCATATTTTGAACTTATGATGTTGAGAGGAACTTTGTCCATTCCGTGCCCTGTTTCTTCATCAGGTGAAAACATGATTTCAATCGGACCGTGTTTAAGTTTCGGATTTTCATAATTGTTCATAAGATATTCAACTGCCGCCATGATTGCAGAAATGCCTGCTTTATCATCTGCTCCAAGTAGAGTGCTTCCATCGCTTTTGATTATTGTATCAGCCTGACCTGTCGGAGATTCTTTATCGGAGAGGACTGAAATCACAGGTTTTACATTTTTTCCTGTGACTTCATCGACAGTGTCCATGTGCGCCATCAATAAAATAGACGGATATTTTGCTCTTTCTTCAGGGGCTGTTATGTTTGAATCGATTTTTGCGACGACATAGCAATAGTCTGTAAGGTAGACGTTTCTTGTTCCGAGGTTGCGCAGTTCTTTTACAAGAATTTTTGCAAAATCCCATTGCTGTTCTGTAGATGGGATTTTCCCTGCATCGGCAGCTTTTTCATCGCTTTCGGACCAAATTTTTACGTAGCGTGAAAAGCGGTCTAATAATTTATTCATCTCTTCTTTGTTGTTGTATATGTAATTCATAAAGTAAAGAATAATGATTTTTATGAAGATTGTACACATGTGTGTTATTTTTTTGAGAACATTGAAATAAAACGCTAAATGTGGTATTGTGAAAAAACAAATCCCACTATAAAAGAGGTCAAATATGCCTTATACCGAACCAACAAGTCTTGCGATTGTTGCGTGTCCTGGTGGCGAAGCTTTCGCCAATGAAGTCATAACGCACCTTAAACACATGTATAAACACCGCTTCACTTTGAAAAACGATGTTATATCAAAACGTTATGAGCTGACTAAAGAAGAGCTTGTACAGAGAATTAATTTGCAGAATGATTTGCAGACTAGCGATCTTTGTATAAGAGGTGCTACAGATAAGTACAGACCGCCTGTGTTTAAAGTAAATGCACGGTTCACTTATTTTGCTAACGGTGAGGTAAAGACCGAACTTTTAGAAACAATCCGTGGAAAAGACGTTTACATTTTTCAGGATATCGAAAACCACGAAGTTCTTTCATTGAACGGCGGCGCAAACAAAGTAAAAATGTCAGTAAACGACCATGTTATGTCGCTCCTTGTGACTATCGATGCCGTGCGAATGGCAGGGGCTGGAAAAATCACTCTTGTTGTTCCTGCATATCCTTATGCTCGCCAGCACAAACGAAAGGGACGCGAAGGTCTCACAGCTAGCCTGCTTGGGCACATATACGAAATGCAAGGCGTTTCAAGAATAATCACTCTCGATTTACATTCTCGTGAAATTCCTAACGCATTTTCGCATTGCAATCTCGATAACCTTCATGCAAGTTACCAGATTATACGTGAACTGAGTAAAATTGTTGACCTTACAGGTAAAAAAGACGATCTTGTAATCGTTTCTCCAGATACTGGTGCTATTGACCGCAATAAATTTTATGCGTCAGGGCTTAAGCTTCCTCTTGCGATGATTTACAAAGAGCGCGATTACTCTATTGTAACTCAAGACGCCCATTCAACTAATATAAAATCGGTAAAACTTTTAGGTGATGTAAAAGGCAAAGTCGCTTTCCTTGCAGACGATATGCTTGGAACTGGTGGAACACTTCTAAAAGCGATGAGCTTTTTAAAAGAGCAGGGTGCTACAAAAGTCATCTGCGCTATCTCTCTTCCTTTGTTTACTGGGGACGCAATTAAAGATTTTGATGAAGCGTATAAAAAAGGTCTGTTCTACAGAATTATCGGTACGAATGCTGTTTATCACGAAAATCTTTTAAGCCGCGAATGGTTTATAAACACCGACGTAAGCGGACTTTTTGCTAACGTGATCACACGCACTCACTATAATCAGTCGCTGAGCGAATTGCTCGACAACAGAAATATCATTGAAAAAGTTGTAAAACAAAACAGCAATCCTGTTTCCTGCGAAGAAAAAAAAGAAGATTCTAAAAAAGAATGAATGATGTTGTTCTGAGTGTAGACATCGGGACGACTTCGCTTAAAGCAGGTTTAATCACTGCTGAAGGTGAAGTCGTTTCTTTTTGTTCCGTTCCAATTGAAAATCCTCATGACAGATTTGTAGCTTGCTCTTGGTATTCGGCGCTGTTAAAAGCTGTAAAATCTTTTGATGCGAAAGCAAAAATAATCGGCGTTGCCGTTTCAGGAAATGGTCCAACTCTTGTCACGGATTTTGGATTCACTTTTCGTTGGAATGAACGAAATTCTCCATCGTTACCTCCTGCATCAGATGGCTCTATTTTTTTACCAAAGTTGATAACTTTTAAAAATAATTTTCCACACGAATACAAAAAAGCCCGAAAGATTTTTTCCGGCCCTGAATATTTGATTTATGTTTTGACAGGGAAAGAAGTTACAATTTTGCCGGAAGAACGGTTTTTGTCTGCATATTGGAATCAAAAGCAATGTAAAGCTTGTAAAATAGATTACAAAAAGTTGCCGCCTTTTGTAAAAACTTGTTTAAATTGTGGGCAATTAAATCAGTCTTTTATAAAAGAAGCGAGAGAAGTGTCTGAAGGCAGCTTGTCTTTTTTGTCCGTTTGCAGCGTATTTTCATGCGGTCCGGATTTTATCGCTGCACTGATAGGCACGAATACTCTCCGGCCCGGAAAACTTTGCGATCGCTGCGGAAGCTCTGAAGGTTTAAATTTTTGTTCTGATAAAACCATAAAAGGAGACAAAATTCGCACTCTCCCTTCTGTTATTACGGGGCTTTGGAATGCGTCCGTCTTAATTCCTGATAGCAGTTTGATGACTGATGAGCAGCGGCTTGAAGCTGTTGCAGACGGAATAGATATTTTACGAAAAGCCGCTTTAGATAACAAAATAGAGTTTCCTTCACAAATGGCAGTCACCGGCGGGCAGACAAACGACGTCCTTCTTTTAGAAGAAAAGTCAGAAAGATTGAACATGAAGATTTTTCATCCGTTTTCACACTGCGAGCTCTTGGGCGATGCATGCGTCGCCTTCAAAGGGCTTGGCGTTTATAAAGACATTCCCGAAGCTGCAGCACACATAGTAAAGGGAATGTGATATAATGACTGCAAATACAGGCTGCAAAAATAAATTGATTTCAAAGGCAAATGATGAAAATTTATAAAATCCCGCAAAACCTAAAAGCGATTATTTTTGATATTGATTCAACTTTATATACAAATGACGCTTATGCGTTCGAGCAAGTAGATTGCCAAGTTCGTCAATTTGCAAAACTTCGTGGAATTACTGCCTCTCAAGCGCGAAAGATGGTTGCAGATTATAGACAAAAATTTGCTGAGGAGCATGGCGGGAGCAAAATCAGCCTTGGAAACACTTTGCTTGCATTCGGCGTTCCAATCGAACAAAGCGTAGAATGGCGTCGAAAGCTACTGGAACCGTCAGACTTTTTAAGCGTTGATAAAAAACTTATCGATGAAATGAAAATCTTAAATCAACATTTTAAACTTATAGCTGTAACAAATAATCCTGTTTTTCCGGCGAGAAAAACTCTTCAAGCGATCGGCATCTCTGATTTTTTTCCAAAAATTGTAGGGTTAGATACATGTTTTAAGTCGAAACCTGCCGTTGAGCCGTTCATGGAAGCTTTAAAAATTCTTTGCGAAAAGGCAGAAGACTGCCTTGCCGTTGGTGACCGTTACGATATCGATATCGCAGTGCCTTTGGAACTCGGGATGGGCGGAATTGTTTTAAACGGAGTTGAAGAAGTGTACCAACTATCTCAAAATGTGCTATAATAGCGTCCAAATGACAATTAAACCATTTAATTCAAATCTTGAATTTACAACGAACGGTGAACTTTCTCTATTTTTTATTGGGACAGGCAATGCTTTTGAAAAAGACGTGTTCCAGACGAATCTTTTTATTGCAAAAGGCAAAGACCATCTTCTTATTGACTGCGGAACGCTTTGCTCTTACGTGATGGAAAAATGGTGTAATACAGATATAAAAGATATAGAAAATGTTTTGTTTACACATCCTCATGCAGACCATATCGGTGGGGCAGAGGAGATGGCTCTTGTCGGAAAATATATTGCAAGGCGTAAGATAAATCTGGTTATCACGGATAAGCTTAAAAAGTTGCTCTGGAATGAATCTCTGCGAGGCGGCATTCAATATTCTGAAGAAGGTAAGATGACGCTCGATGATTATTTCAATCAGTTGCCGATCAAACAGATTCGGAAAAAGCCTTTTGAAATGCATGAAGCGAATGTCGGTTCAATAAATTTAAAATTGTTTAGGACGAGGCATGTTACAACGCATAAAAATTCGTTGCGAGACTCTATGCTGTCTTATGGTGTGATTATCGATGATAGGATTTTATTCACGGCAGATACACAGTTCAATGAACCGCAGTTGAAATTCCTCCTTGAAAAATATAATATTGAGACAATTTTTCACGATTGTGATATTTCGGGATATTCACGCGGCGTTCACGCTTCTTACGAAGAATTGTGTTCATTTCCCGCTGAAATACGAAAAAAAATGTACCTTTGTCATTATACTAAGGTGATAGAGAATATTGATACTGTAAAAGCCGGGTTTGCAGGACTCGCAAAACCAAGACAGTATTACATATTCTAAGCTGCAAAGTAAATCAGATTCAGTAGCTCAGCTGGATAGAGCACTGGACTCGTAAATGCTAAAACTTTCTGCGAAAGTTTTTTAACGCATTTGCTATCGTATAACCTAACCAGAAGGTGTGCGTTCAAATCGCATCTGAAAGCTGGAAGCTTATGATTCAGATGCGACATTATTTTTATAATTAGATTCAGTAGCTCAGCTGGATAGAGCACTGGACTCGTAAATGCTAAAACTTTCTGCGAAAGTTTTTTAACGCATTTGCTATCGTATAACCTAACCAGAAGGTGTGCGTTCAAATCGCATCTGAAAGTTGGAAGTTTATGATTCAGATGCGACATTATTTTTATAATTAGATTCAGTAGCTCAGCTGGATAGAGCACTGGACTCGTAAATGCTAAAACTTTCTGCGAAAGTTTTTTAACGCATTTGCTATCGTATAACCTAACCGGAAGGTGTGCGTTCAAATCGCATCTGAAAGTTGGAAGTTTATGATTCAGATGCGACATTATTTTTATAATTAGATTCAGTAGCTCAGCTGGATAGAGCACTGGACTCGTAAATGCTAAAACTTTCTGCGAAAGTTTTTTAACGCATTTGCTATCGTATAACCTAACCGGAAGGTGTGCGTTCAAATCGCATCTGAAAGTTGGAAGTTTATGATTCAGATGCGACATTATTTTTATAATTAGATTCAGTAGCTCAGCTGGATAGAGCACTGGACTCGTAAATGCTAAAACTTTCTGCGAAAGTTTTTTAACGCATTTGCTATCGTATAACCTAACCGGAAGGTGTGCGTTCAAATCGCATCTGAAAGCTGGAAGTTTATGATTCAGATGCGACATTATTTTTATAATTAGATTCAGTAGCTCAGCTGGATAGAGCATCCGCCTCCTAAGCGGAAGGTCGTGCGTTCAAATCGCATCTGAATCATAAAATATGTCAAAATAAAGAGGAATCTATGAAAAAAGTTTTAGTTACTTCGACTAATCCGGAAATTCTTGAAGTTGTAAAAGAAAGCTCGCTCAAATATTCAAAATCGCTTGATGCTATTTTTTGCCCTGATACAGATGAAGCTTTGAGCCTTATAGATTATGAACTTCCGGAAATCAAAGTGCTTGATTTTGCTTCGCCTGATATTGATTGTGACAGAATTCTTTCCGCAATCGATGCTGACCCTTGGCTTCATAATGGCGGAATTATCGCAATCGCAAAAAACGGTCGTGAAGTTGAAGAAATTTCAAACCGCAAAAACCCAAACATCTTGATTGTAGAAACTGTTTCCGGTTTTAAACAGAATTTTGACAGGCTTTTACGAGTTTTGTGGAGCAATCAGCAGTTTTTGTTTAACCGTGGAATGCAGGGCAGAATGGGCAGCGAAGAAATCGGAAGCTTTATATGTGACAATGACATTCTAGATATCAGGCTTTATGCAAGTTTTCTTGTAAATTATCTTTACTGCTCAAACCGTATAGACGAAAATACACGTTATGCTCTTCTTGCAACTTTGATGGAGCTTCTTACGAATGCGCTTGAACATGGGAATTGCGGAATTTCTTACAAAGATAAAACCGACTTTCTTTTAAGCGGCGGCGATATAATAGACTTGATAAATGAAAAGCGAAATCTTCCTGAAAATATAAATAAAAAAATAAAAATCGATTATTTAATCGGGCATGAAAAATCGACTTTTAAAATCACTGATGAAGGCGATGGATTTGACTGGAAAGCTCAGATTGCATCTTATAAGCCGGGAGTTACCGAAGCACATGGAAGGGGAATCGCTTTGTCAAAAGAACTTGTTTCAGCTCTTCGCTACAACGATAAAGGAAATGAAGTCAGTTTTGATATCAATAATATCAAGAATAAATCAAACAATGTTCCGGGCATCATGATTCCGTTCAAAACAATCATATATAAAAAACACGAAATTGTTTGCAGCCAGAATGAGCCTTCGACAGATCTTTTCTTTATAGTGTCTGGAAGATACGGAGTTTATGCAAACGGAAAACTCATTTCGGTTCTCACGCCAGATGATATTTTTATCGGTGAAATGGCGTTCTTGTTGAACGATCGCCGCTCTGCAACAATTATGTCTGCCGACGAAGGTAAATTGATTCGCATACCGAAGGTTTCATTCGTCAATTTGATCAGAAAAAATCCTCATTATGGAATATTCCTTTCAAAACTTTTGGCACAGAGGGTTTTAAGGCAAAACAGGAAGACGTTGCAGCTTCAAGCTCAAATCAACGAACTGAAAAACAGTTGATGATGTAAGTCACAGATATCAAAATCTGAATTAAAACAACCCTGAGATAACACCGTCGTCATCAACATCAATATTAAGTGCGGCAGGGGCTTTCGGTAATCCCGGCATTGTCATTATGTCTCCTGCAAAAGCGACGACAAAGCCCGCTCCTGCGTACAGCTGAACATCTCGAACAGGGAATGTGAAGTCGGATGGCGAACCGGTGAGTTTTGGGTCATGGCTGATTGAATTTTGTGTCTTTGCAATGCAGACTGGAAGCTTACCATATCCGTCTTCTTCAAATGCTTTTAGTTTCTTTAGCGCATCTGATGAAAAATCGACATCCGAAGCACGGTAAATCTCTTTTGCAATCTTCTTTATTTTTTCAGTAAGAGGCAATTCAAGTTCATAAATAGGGTGGTAGCATGCGCCTTTGCTTTCTACGATTTTTGCAACTTCACGTGCCAACTCAATTGTACCATCACCACCTTTTTCCCAACCTTGAGACAAAACTGCTTTTGTGCCGGCTTTTTCGCACAGAGATTCGAGGAGTTTAATTTCTTCATCTGAATCTGTGGCAAATTTGTTGACAGCTACGACGGCAGGAAGTCCAAACTTTGCGATATTCTCAATGTGTGTTTTAAGATTTGAAAAACCCTTTTCGAGAGCTGAACAATCAGATTTGTTCAAGTCTGCTTTTGCGACGCCGCCGTGCATTTTAAGCGCTCTTATAGTTGCGACAATTACAACTACGTCAGGTTTTAGCCCGGCGGAACGGCATTTTATATCAAAGAATTTTTCAGCGCCGAGGTCGGCGGCGAATCCTGCTTCGGTGACGGTGTAATCTCCTGTGGCAAGTGCACAGATAGTTGCGTTTACACTGTTGCATCCGTGCGCAATGTTTGCAAAAGGACCTCCGTGAACAAATGCAGGATTTTTTTCAAGAGTTTGAACGATGTTCGGTTTTATAACATCTTTTAAAATCGCAGCTATAGCGCCTGTGCATTTTAGCTCTCCGAACGTGACATTCTCTTTGTTATAGTTTTGTGCAATCACAATCCTGCTGATTCGTTCTTTCAATTCAGGAATTGTTTTAGAAAGGCAGACGATAGCCATAATTTCAGAAGCGACAGCGATTGTAAAATGATCTTCACGAGGGACGCCCTGCATACGTCCTCCTAGCCCGACTATTATGTTTCGCAGCTCCCTGTCATTCAAATCTATACATCTTTTCCACGAAATCGTTCTTGGGTCGATGTTCAACTCATTTCCCTGTTGAATGTGATTGTCTATCAACGCTGCGATCAAGTTGTTTGCAATAGAGATTGCGTGAATGTCGCCTGTAAAATGAAGATTGATGTCTTCCATTGGCACAATTTGAGCGTAACCACCGCCACATGCGCCGCCTTTTACGCCAAAGCAAGGTCCGAGCGAAGGTTCTCTCAGTGCAACGACAGTTTTTTTTCCGATTTTATTCAGACCATCGGCAAGGCTTATAGAAACAGTCGATTTTCCTTCTCCAGCTGAGGTAGGCGTTACAGCCGTCACAAGGATAAGTTTTCCGGGATTTTTATCTGCTTTTTCCTGCAAAACCTTCAGTTCCTTAAAAGAAATTTTTGCTTTATAAAATCCGTAGAGTTCAAGGTTTTCAGCATCAATTCCAATTTTTGCGGCAACATCTGTGATAGGAATCATAACATTTTTCTGAGCAATTTCGATATCAGTCATTTTTGTCATACCTCTAGGGTGCAATATTTTCTTAATCTGAAAATATCAGCGTGTGACTTTATACTATCATTTTATTTTGCGAATTTAAACTCAGTTGAATGCGATTGTTGTATTGGCTTGATATAAGGAAATGCCACGCCGCAAAGCTGCGTAAAGGGCGCAACTCCTTCAAAGTTGCACAAGTCTGCACAAAACCGCATAAAAGTTTACAACACTGTGCAAACCCACGCAAAAGTCTACAACACTGCGCCCATTCGATAAAAATGTTGAAAAAAAAGTAAAAAATCAAATATAATTCACAAATGACAGAGATTCAGATATGCGTGATTAAAACCGCGTGTAAAATCAGAAATTAAAACATAACGATGACAATTTGATGGAGGCGTGATGAAAAAGACATTATTGACAATTTTATTATCATCTATGGCAATGACAGCTACATTTGCAAAGACTGCTGTTGTTTATTTCAGCGCAACAGGGACAACTCAAAAGATGGCAAAAACATTGGCTGAAGAAATCGATGCAGATATTTTCGAGATAGAACCTGTTCATAAATATACAGCCGAAGATTTAAACTGGCACGACAAAAAATCACTCACAACAATAGAATGCAGAGATCCGAAGAGTCGACCTGCAATGCAAAACAAAATCGATATAAGCGATTACGATACTGTTATCTTATGCTATCCAATCTGGTGGTCGTACGCACCGAAAATTGTCTACACATTTGTAGAAAGTCAGGATTGGAATGGGAAAACACTTATGACATTTTGTACGAGCGGTGGGAGCAGACTCGGAAAAAGCGGTTCAGAGCTTGCAAAAATTGCTCAAGGTTGCAGCTATAAAGGCGGTGCTGACTTTACAAGAACCAAAGCTGCCGATATGAAAAAAAATATAGAAAAACTTTTGAAATAATGAGTATTACTGTAAATCTTAGTTACACAGGCACAAACTGAAAAAGGAAATCTTCGTTACGAATATTTTGTGCCGTTTTATGGAGACCAGGAAACCGTGCTCTTAATAGATTCATGGGAAGATCAAAATGCGATAGACATTCATCACTCTTCTCCTATGATGAAAAAAATTGCTGAACTGCGAGAAAAATATAACCTTCATATGAAAATTGAGCGTTTTTATTCAGATGACAAAATCCCGGAACAAGACAAAAACTTCATTCGGGAATAAAACAAAATATAATATAAAAAAGGCAAAATGAAGAGCGGCAAAATACGCATGTCAATTGACATCTCAATGACTCTCGTTTCGATTTTTCTGATGGGCGGCGCATATTTATTTCCTGCAGATATCGTGCACGAAATTCTCGGCATATCTTTGTTTGTGCTTTGGGGTATTCACATCATCTTAAACAGAAAATGGTATGCGGCTGTTTTTTGCGGAAGCTACAATTGTTACAGAGCAATGCAGTCAATCATAAACTGCGGCATCTTGATTTGCTCAATATTTTTGATGATTAGCGGAATAGTTCTTTCAAATTATGTTTTTTTATTTTTGAAAATAAAAAGCGGTCTCGGATTTGCCAGAATTGCGCATTTATTGAGCTCCCACTGGTATTTTATGTTTATGTCATTTCACATCGGGCTTCATGTGAACACCATCATAAGACACCTTTCAAAACGAAGTTTTAGCAAAACTGTTTCAGTTGCCGCAAAAATTATACTTGCGCTGTCATGTCTGTACGGAATCTATGCTTTTATAAAACGCGGAGTATGGCGTTATCTCATATTGCAGCAAGAGTTTTTCTTTTTAGATTTTGAATCAGGATACTTCCTTTTTTTTATAGATTACGCGGCAATAATCGTGTTGTTTGCAACGATTATTTATAAAATATCAAAAATATCAAATTTTTTTTCGCCTGCGCACAAAAAAAAGGGAAAAAAAGTAGAAAAAAAAGAAAAATAAATTAAAAATTATGTTGACACTTTTTTAATTCAGATGTATATTCATCTTCACCGTCACAAAACCACATCTTTTGGGCGGCACAAAATAGCAGTAAAATGATATTTTTTCGCAGGTTTTACAATAAAAGCCTGAGATTTGGACGAAAATCCAAAAGATTCTTTGACAGTTCAGGGAAGGAAACAATTGACATATAATTTGTTTTAAGTGTTTCAATTGAATAAAAAACATACCGCTTAATTCGGTTCACGAATTAAGAATTGAAAATCAATTTCAGCAAAAATAAAGCTGTGATTGAACGATTTATGGAAAATCTTAGTCCTTCGGGACTTAGAAATAATCATGGAGAGTTTGATCCTGGCTCAGAACGAACGCTGGCGGCGCGTCTTAAGCATGCAAGTCGAATGGCAAGATTGGTGCTTGCACTGATCCTAGAATGGCGGACTGGTGAGTAACGCGTGGGTGACGTACCCTTTGGACGGGGATAGCTGCTAGAAATAGCAGATAATACCGGATAAGGTGGCCTGTGTCAGAGGCAGGTCAGGAAAGGAACATTTGTTCCGCCGAAGGAACGGCTCGCGAGCTATTAGCTAGTTGGTGAGGTAACGGCCCACCAAGGCGATGATAGCTACCCGGCCTAAGAGGGTGAACGGGCACATTGGGACTGAGATACGGCCCAGACTCCTACGGGAGGCAGCAGCTAAGAATATTCCGCAATGGACGAAAGTCTGACGGAGCGACGCCGCGTGGATGATGAAGGTCGGAAGATTGTAAAATCCTTTTATGACTGAAGAATAAGTATGGTGAGAGAAACGCCGTATGGTGACAGTAGGTCATGAATAAGCAACGGCTAATTACGTGCCAGCAGCCGCGGTAACACGTAAGTTGCGAGCGTTGTTCGGAATTATTGGGCGTAAAGGGCATGCAGGCGGAATTGCAAGCTTGGTGTGAAATACCGGGGCTTAACTCCGGAATAGCATTGAGAACTGCAAAACTAGAGTCACTGAGGGGCAATCAGAATTCCAGGTGTAGGGGTGAAATCTGTAGATATCTGGAAGAATACCAATGGCGAAGGCAGGTTACCAGCAGATGACTGACGCTGAGGTGCGAAGGTGCGGGGAGCAAACAGGATTAGAGACCCTGGTAGTCCGCACAGTCAACTATGTGCACTAGATGTCTGGTCGACAGACCGGGTGTCGAAGCAAACGCGATAAGTGCACCGCCTGGGGAGTATGCCCGCAAGGGTGAAACTCAAAGGAATTGACGGGGGCCCGCACAAGCGGTGGAGCATGTGGTTTAATTCGATGGTACGCGAGGAACCTTACCTGGGTTTGACATACACAGGAATTATATAGAGATATGTAAGCGCAGCAATGCGCCTGTGAACAGGTGCTGCATGGCTGTCGTCAGCTCGTGCCGTGAGGTGTTGGGTTAAGTCCCGCAACGAGCGCAACCCCTGCTGCCAGTTACTAACACGTAAAGGTGAGGACTCTGGCGGAACTGCCGGTGACAAACCGGAGGAAGGCGGGGATGACGTCAAGTCATCATGGCCCTTATGTCCAGGGCTACACACGTGCTACAATGGGAGATACAGAGTGAAGCGAAGCAGCGATGCGGAGCAAAACGCAGAAAACCTCTCGTAGTCCGGATTGGAGTCTGAAACTCGACTCCATGAAGTTGGAATCGCTAGTAATCGCACATCAGCACGGTGCGGTGAATACGTTCCCGGGCCTTGTACACACCGCCCGTCACACCATCCGAGTAGATTCTACCCGAAGCCGGCAGTCTAACCGCAAGGAGGACGCTGTCGAAGGTAGGATTTGTGAGGGGGGTGAAGTCGTAACAAGGTAGTCGTACCGGAAGGTGCGGCTGGATCACCTCCTTTTTAAGAAAAAGGAATAGGCTTTGGTGTACAAAGCAGTGTCAATTGTTTCTTTCTCTGGTCTGTCGAAGACCGAAAATAGCAGCCTGAAAGGGCTGTTTTAGTTCAGAAAAACTGGACGATGTTTTTTGAAATTGCTAAGGAAGGAACGGAAGATGACGCATGGAAAGACTTGCGTTATCAGAAGAAGGACTTTTCAGTCTGCGAGCAGAGGAAAGGGAAGCTTGAATAAAAAGCCCTTGAGCTGCGAAAGAGTGGAATGAAAGGAAATGAAAATATGGTCAAGCGAATATAGGTTTATGGTGGATGCCTAGGAGCTGTAAGACGAAGAAGGACGTGATAAGCTGCGATAAGCCGGGGTTAGGAGCACATATCCGCAAACCCCCGGATTTCCGAATGGAGTAATCCGGTGAAATACACCATCTCGATATCTGAATATATAGGATAGAGAAGTCAAACTGAGTGAAGTGAACCATCTAAGTAACTCGGGAACAGAAATCAAAAGAGATTCCCCCAGTAGCGGTGAGCGAAGAGGGAAGAGCCCAAACCGCGTAAAGCGGGGTTGTAGGACTGCGATATGGAGTAGGCAGTAAATCAGTTTGTAGGAGAAGCTTCTGGGAAGGAGCGTCAAAGAGAGTGAAAGCCTCGTATCCGAAACAAACTGACTCCTAGCAGAATCCTGAGTATGGCGGGGCACGTGAAACCCTGTCAGAATCCGGGTCGACCACGATCCAAGGCTAAATACTAGACAGCTACCGATAGTGAACAAGTACCGTGAGGGAAAGGCGAAAAGAACCCCTGTAAGGGGAGTGAAATAGAACCTGAAACCATAAACTGACAAGATGTCACAGCCCGCAAGGGTAGTGGCGTGTCTTTTGTAGAATAAACCTGCGAGTTGCGTTATGCAGCGAGGATAAGAAATAGAAGTTTTGGATCCGAAGCGAAAGCGAGTCTGAAAAGGGCGATAAGTTGCATGACGCAGACCCGAAGCCAAGGTGATCTAGTCATGAGCAGGTTGAAGCAGGGGTAAAACCCTGTGGAGGACCGAACAGTAATCTGTTAAAAAAGGTAGTGATGACTTGTGACTAGGAGTGAAAGGCTAAACAAACCTGGAAATAGCTGGCTCTCCCCGAAATGCCTTTAGGGACAGCCTCATAAAAAGTTACCGGAGGTAAAGCACTGGATGGAAAAGGGGGAGTTAAATCTTTCCGATTTCAATCAAACTCTGAATGCCGGTAACCAGCTTATGGGAGTGAGACTGCGTGCGCCAAGGTTCGTAGTCGAAAGGGAAACAGCCCAAACCGGCAATTAAGGTCCCAAATTTATGCTAAGTGTTAAATGAAGTGAAGATGCACAGACAGCCAGGAGGTTGGCTTAGAAGCAGCCATTCCTTAAAAGAGTGCGTAACAGCTCACTGGTCGAGCATTTTTGCGCAGACAATGTAACGGGGCTAAGCATAAAACCGAAATTCCGGATTCATGACAGAAGTTATGAGTGGTAGGGGAGCATTGAATTAACTGACGAAGGAATACCTGTGAGGGGTTCTGGAGGAGATTCAAGAGAGAATGCAGGCATAAGTAACGAAAAAGCGGGTGCGATCCCCGCTCGCCGAAAACCTAAGGTTTCCAGGGTAAAGGCAATCTGCCCTGGGTAAGTCGGCCCCTAAGACGAGGACGAAAGTCGTAGCCGATGGGAAACTGGTTTATAATCCAGTACTTATTGAGTTTTGATGGAATGACGCATGAGGTGAAATCCGGCCGGGCGACGGTAGTCCCGGTCAAAGCAGCGAGTTTATGAGGTTCTGGTTAAAAGAAGAACCAAGATGAGCTGTGACAGCGAGGAACCAGAAAGTGGGACTGAAGCGGACGTAATCATGGTGACGAGAAATAGTTCCTAAGTAAGGCTTAGTAAACCGTACCGGAAACCGACACAGGTAGGTAGGATGAGTAATCTAAGGCGCTCGAGCGAACTCGCGTTAAGGAACTCGGCAAAATGCGCACGTAACTTCGGAAGAAGTGCGGCTCCCTTTAGAAATACAGGGAGTGACACAAAGCAGGCCCAGGCGACTGTTTATCAAAAACACAGCCATCTGCGAACCAGCAATGGGACGTATAGGTGGTGACACCTGCCCGGTACTGGAAGGTTAAGAGGAGATGTTATCCGTAAGGAGAAGCATTGAATCGAAGCCCCAGCAAACGGCGGCCGTAACTATAACGGTCCTAAGGTAGCGAAATTCCTTGTCGGGTAAGTTCCGACCCGCACGAATGGTGTAACGATTCTGGGCACTGTCTCAACGCGAGACTCGGTGAAATTTATATTCCGGTAAAGAAGCCGGATACCCGTAATTAGACGGAAAGACCCCGTGAACCTTCACCGTAACTTAATATTGGGATTCTATTCATCATGTGTAGGATAGCTGGGAGGCAGAGAAGCGTGGCCGTCAGGTTGCGTGGAGCCGCCGGTGAAATACCAGCCTTGATGAATGGGATTTCTAACCGTGACCTTGAAGCAGGTTGCGGGACAATGTTAGGCAGGCGGTTTGACTGGGGCGGTCGCCTCCAAAAGAGTAACGGAGGTGCGCGAAGGTCTCCTCGCGGTGGTTGGAAATCATCGTACGAGTGTAAAGGCACAAGGAGGCTTGACTGAGAGATAGACATATCGATCAGGTACGAAAGTAGGTCTTAGTGATCTGATGGTGCTGAGTGGAAAGGCCATCACTTAACGGATAAAAGGTACTCCGGGGATAACAGGCTGATTTTCCCCAAGAGTTCACATCGACGGGAAAGTTTGGCACCTCGATGTCGGCTCATCATATCCTGGGGCTGGAGCAGGTCCCAAGGGTTTGGCTGTTCGCCAATTAAAATGGTACGTGAGCTGGGTTCAGAACGTCGCGAGACAGTTCGGTCCCTATCTGTTACGGGCGTTGGAAGTTTGAGAGGAGCTGCTTTTAGTACGAGAGGACCGAAGCGGACGAACCTCTGGTTTACCAGTTATCCTGCCAAGGGTAAGTGCTGGGTATCTAAGTTCGGAAGGGATAACCGCTGAAAGCATCTAAGTGGGAAGCCCACCTCAAGATTATACTTCCCTGAGGGTTCAACCCTCCTTAAGACTCCTGGGAGACTACCAGGTTGATAGGATGCAGGTGTAAGCGCTGTGAGGCGTTCAGCCGAGCATTACTAATAAGTCGTGAGGCTTGACCATATTTTCATTTCCTTTTACTTAAAGTTTTTTCCGTTCCGTGTGCTCTGTCCTAGAACAGACTTACTCTTAGTTTTTTATTTTGTTTATAAATGCCGGTGACCATAGTGGAGAGGCAATACCCGTTCCCATTCCGAACACGGAAGTCAAGCTCTCTTACGTCGATGATACTGCTCTTTAGCGGGAAAGTAGATAGTTGCCGGCTTTTTTTTATTTAACTCTGATTTTCAAAAAAAATGACTGTGTTGTTTTGTCTATAGCTGAAGAGCAGTCAAACTCTTGTGAGCGAGGCAAAGCCTCGCGTCGTGAGGCGACGCCGAATAAGGATAGCTCTTCTGCGCGAGCTTTAGCGAGTTTACGAGCGTCAAAAACTTGGTAGCGTAAGCGTAGGTTAGTAGAAGCCGAACCCGGATAGCTCTTCTGCGGGCTAGTAGAAGCCGACGACTGGAGAACCGTTAAAAAACGAGCCACAAGTGGGTCGTTTTAGGTTCCTCCCCCGTTCGGCTTGGGAGCGAGCTTTAGCGAGTGACGTTGCCGGCTTTTTTTATTTAACTCTGATTTTCCAAAAAAATGACTGTGTTGTTTTGTCTATAGCTGAAGAGCAGTCAAACTTTTGTGAGCGAGGCAAAGCCTCGCGTCGTGAGGCGACGCCGAATAAGGATAGCTCTTCTGCGCGAGTTTTAGCGAGTTTACGAGCGTCAAAAACTTGGTAGCGTAAGCGTAGGTTAGTAGAAGCCGACGACTGGAGAACCGTTAAAAAACGAGCCACAAGTGGGTCGTTTTAGGTTCCTCCCCCGTTCGGCTTGGGAGCGAGCTTTAGCGAGTGACGTTGCCGGCTTTTTTTTATTTAACGGGAAAGTTTGGTTGCTATTGCACAAAAAACTCATTTTTGATATTATCTTCCTTACGTAATTAAATTCAGGTGTAATGATATTTAATCCCCGTTTTATATCATTAATCAGTTTATTTGCTAGTCTTTTGCAGATTGAATTTCGTTTCCTGTTTTCTCTGCATCTGGCGTTGATAAACGAACTATTTTAATAGAGGTATTATATGTACGCAACTATTGAATTCAAGGGCAAACAGTACAAAGCTGAAAAAGATGTTGTCCTTACAGTAGACAAGCTTGATGCTGAAAAAGGTACAAAAATTGACATTGATACTGTTCTTTTAGTAAGTGACGGAGATAAAATCAGTGTTGGTACTCCTTATGTTAAGGGTGCAAAAGTAACTGTAGTTGTAGAGGATTCTTTCCGTGATAAAAAAGTATTGGTTTTCAAATACAAATCGAAGAAAGACTACCATCGCTTGATTGGTCATAGACAGCATTACACAAAAGTGCGTGTTGAATCTGTCACACTTGCATAATTGATTTTTTAAGGAGATTACTATGGGAAGAACACGTGGTGGATCTGGTGCTAAAAACGGACGAGATCCGAATCCGAAGAATTTGGGTGTAAAAAGATATGCTGGAGAAACTGTTACTGCAGGTTCTATCATTGTCAGACAGCGTGGAACAAAATTTTATCCTGGTGACAATGTGATGAAAGGTGGCGATGACAGCTTGTTTGCTACGGCTGATGGAAAGGTTGTTTTTGGAAAAAGAAACAATCACAAAATCGTTTCTATTGAAGCAGCAAAATAATCTGCTTTTTGCCAGATAATAAAAACGCCCGGTTCGACTTTGTATAAAATCGCCGGGCATTTTTTTTGATAAAATATTTTTGTTTGATAAAAAAACTTTTTATGGTAACCAAACCTTTTGTAGTGACCGGACTTTTTTTAGCAAATAAAAATTTGGTGGCGGACAAGGTTTTTGTGCCAGACAAATCTTTTGTGACAAACAAAACTTTGTTGACAGACAAACGCCCTTCAACTCTTGATTAGGGCAGGAGGTGTGATAAAAAGTGTCGTCTGAAATATCGCCGATACTTTTTATCTCGAGTTTGCCTGGATGTTTGCAGAAGACGTGTATACGTGTCGTTTCGATAAAAATCAAATGAATACGATACGCTTTATTTTGCAAACTCGACTATTGAACGTGTGCGCTCTTGCGCACGGCTAAAAACTTTTTCGGAAATTGCTATTTCCTGCAAAAGTTTTTATGGGAGAAAATATGATAGGTTTTGCTGACGAAACTATAATTGAAGTTCGCTCCGGTAAAGGCGGCAATGGATGTGTTGCTTTTCGCCGCGAAAAATACATTCCTTATGGTGGACCGAACGGCGGAGATGGCGGAAAAGGTGGCGATATAATTTTTTGTGTAAAACGAAATCTTCGTACTTTGGCGAAACTGCGTCACAAGCACTGTTTTAAAGCTCAAAACGGCGGCGATGGTCAAGGTTGGAATCGTTATGGCGCTGACGGAGAAGACTGTATAATAGCTGTCCCTCCCGGAACTACGATTCGCGATGCAGAAACCGAAGAAATCATCTACGATTTTTCAACTGCGAAAGGCGAAGAGCGGTTTATCTTTTTGACAGGCGGTAAAGGCGGCTGGGGAAATGTACACTTTAAGACTTCAACAAATCAGGCTCCTCGTCAGGCAAATCCCGGTCAGCCCGGCGAAAAACGTTTTTTAAAACTTGAACTTTCTATCATGGCTGATGTCGGACTTGTAGGGTTTCCTAACGCAGGTAAATCATCTCTGCTTACTTTCTTTACAAATGCCCGCCCGAAGATTGCTCCGTATCCGTTTACAACGATAATTCCGAACCTCGGTGTGCTGCGCATTGATGACGAAAGCGATATCATAATCGCTGATATTCCGGGAATCATTGAAGGTGCATCTGAAGGGCTTGGTCTTGGCGATACATTCCTCAAACACATCACAAGGACTTCATGTCTGATATTTATGATCGACTGTAGCGATGAAAATTATCTCACAGCGTACGATACTCTCTGCAATGAGCTTTCAAATTTTTCTGACGCTCTCATGGAAAAGCCGAAGATTGTGCTATGCAACAAAATTGACGAAGATGGCGTTTACGAGCGGACGATGGAAGTTGTAGAAAAAATCAAAAAATCCGAGCCGAATACAAATGTAATTCCTGTTTCTGTGATGACAGGATTTGGAATGAACTCTGCAAGGGAACATATCGTAAAACTTGTAAACAGGAACTCTGATTATAAAGATAAAAATGAAAAAACGACACCGAGTTTTATGAATACAAAATATTTTTCAGAAGAAGACGATATTCAATACCCGGGAAGTGAAAAGTAAAAAATGAAAATTGCTGTTTTGGGCGGAAGTTTTAATCCTCTTCACATTGGACACGCAATGCTCGGCGACACTGCTATTAAAGAGCTTGGCTACGATAAAGTTTTGTTTGTGCCAACATTTATTCCACCTCACAAACAGATAAATGACGGTTTTTCACCGGAACAGCGCCTTGAACAAGTCCGCCTGTTTTGCCGTTCTGAAGGCGACGGACATTTTGATGTTGAAGACTGTGAAATAACAAGGAAGGGAATTTCATATTCTGTAGACACGATAGAATTTATCACAGAAAAATATAAAGATGTGATTGAAGGTAAAATCGGCTTTTTGATGGGCGAAGAAGTTGCCGCAGAATTTCACAATTGGAATAAGCCGGAGCGTATTGCAAAACTCGTAGATTTTATCATTGTGCCGCGCAGACAAGATATGGTAAGCAGAGAGTCTACGTCGAGCCGAAACACGCCCATAGGTCATTTCAACTCTGATTTTGCTTCAGATTTTGATGCAGATAAATTTGGTTACGATTATACAATGATAAAATATCCTATGGTCTCTGTTTCTTCTACAGAGATTCGCACGCGCATATCATTTGGCAGAAGTTACAAATATCTTGTTCCACGCTCGGTTTTTGAGTATATTGAAAGGACAATAGCGGAAGGGAAATTCAATGGATTGGGAAAAACTGACAGAGCAGATTAGAGAGTACACAAAAAAGTCAGTAAAAAAATCGCGATATGAACATTCAAAACGCGTTGCCGAAATGTGTGCGAAGATTTGCAGGCTTTGCGGATTAGATGATAGAGCGGGCTATCTTGCAGGAATCGGGCACGATATGTGTAAAGATCTGCCTTATGACGAGATGATAAGAATTGCAAAGCGCGACGGAAATCCGATTTCGCAGATGGAGCTTGAAAATCCTTCGCTATTGCATGGAAGAGCTGCCGCCGTTGTCATGAAAGAAAAATTCGGCATCAAAGATAACGATATTCTTGAAGCAGTTGCGAACCACACATCTGGAATTGAAAAAATGTGCGATTTGACAAAAGCTTTATTTCTTGCTGATAAAATTGAACCGGGTAGACCACAGTCAACATCCGAATATCGGGAAAAACTGCTTGCGATGCCGCTTTCAAAGATGTTTTATTCAGTTTTTGAAGAAAATTATCAATATCTGTTAAAAAAAGGTTATGAAATATACCCGAACACGGAGCGCATGCTTGAATACTACAGAAAACAGGCATTTGGAGCTGAAAAATGAAAAAAATAAGAGATGAACAAAAAGGCTTAATTTTTATTTTGCTTATTATTTTGATTACAATCGGTCTCATTCTTTTTTTTAGTTTTACGTTAAGAACGAACGCTGTAGAGGACAGCCTGAAAGATAATCCTGTTGTAAGGACGTTGTTGGTAATAGAAGATCAAGATAAAAGCGTCCTTTGTTCGTCAGTTTTGATATTGAACACAAAATCTTCAAAGGCAGCTCTTGTAAACCTTCCAGGCTACACAGGCTCTATTTATTCTTCACTCGGCCGTGTAGATAGGCTTGACAAAGTTTATCAGGAAAAGGGAATCGATTTATATAAATCAGAAGTCGAAAAACTTCTCGGGATGAAAATTCCGTATTACGCACTGCTGTCGCTTCAGGATTTCCTAAAAGTTTCAGATTATCTTGGCGGTATGCGTGTATTTATTGCAGAGCCTGTAGATTCGATTGATGAAAACGGCGTCCGCTGTCTATTGCCTTCAGGCGCTATAAATCTTGACGGAGATAAAATCAACGCATATCTTCATTACAGACTTGAAGACGAAAGCGAAGCTGATGTTCAAGACAGATACCAAAATGCGATGGTCGCTTTTATAACAGGCATTCACGACAAGAAGTTTGTGATTTTCAAAAAAGATAATGCCTCGCTTTATACACAAAGTATAAAGATAAATCTCAATAAAAATGAACAGGAGAGCTTGTTTAAACTTATCGCTGATGTAGATGCAGAATCGATAATTAAATCTACTATTACAGGGTCTTTGCGTCGTGTCGACGGTCAGTTATTGCTGATGCCTGATAATAACGGTGAATTCATAAAAGAAGCTGTAAAACAGACAACAAATATGCTTGCGTCTACAGACGGTTCTTTGTCAAGTCGAGTGTATGTTCTTGAAATTCAAAACGGAACTACTGTGCAAGGGCTTGCAAGGAATACCGCTGTGCTGTTCCAGAACGCAAGTTATGATGTGTTGAGCCCTGTCAATGCTGCTCGGACAGATTACGAAGAGACTGTAATCATTGACCACATAAACAACAGAGAAGTTGCAAAGAGCGTCGGAGAATTTATCCATTGTACGAATATACGTGAAGCGTCGGAAGAAGAACTTGAGAGTTATTCGGAAATCGGAGTTGACTTCACAATTATTCTTGGCAAAGATTTTAACGGACGTTATGTAATTCCAAGGAGAAAATCTAATTAAAATGAAAACAACAGAAGAAAACGCAATTAAAATTGCAAAATTGATGGAAGATGGAAAAGGTGAGAATGTCGTCCTTCTTGATGTAAGTGAATTAAACAGCTGGACAGATTATTTTGTAATCGTCACAGTAAACAGTTCTGCTCACTGGCAGGGGTTATACAAAGACATAAAGGATTTTATAAAAGATACTGACCTTGAGATTCACCTTACAAACAAAAAAAGACCTGATGGAAACGACTGGAACCTCATAGATTTAGGACCGATTGTTATCCATCTGATGTCAGAAACTGCGCGCGAGTTCTATGATTTGGAAAAACTGTGGCATGCAGGAAGAGTTATAGAATTCAATCAACGATCAAAAAATCCCGAAAGTGTATAGAATTTTTGAGAGCGTCTTAGACACGTAATTTCCCACACTTCGGGGTTTTGTCTGCTAGGTGGACATTTTGTTCACCGAGAGAACTTTTTGTTCACCGAGAGAACTTTTTGTTTACCGAGAGAACTTTATTTCTGCTTTCGTAAACTTCTTTTTTTCATAAAAATCAAGAATGAAAAGAGTGCCGAAAATCCAAACGTCCACGAAATGATTCCACTTGCCACAAGACCAAGCCTCTGCGTAAAACCCGAGATTATGTATGTAAGAAATGAAATCGCCGCTACAGAAAGCGCATACGGCAACTGGGTTGAAACGTGGTTTACGTGGTCACATTGGGCGCCCGCACTTGCCATGATAGTTGTGTCTGATATCGGAGAACAGTGGTCGCCGCAGACTGCTCCTGCCATACATGCGGAGATAGAGATAATTCTCAGCGGATTTCCCGGGGCAAATATTGCAATGCAGATTGGAATTAGAATTCCGAACGTTCCCCACGAAGTCCCTGTTGCGAATGCAAGGCCAACCGCAATCACAAAGATTATAGCAGGAAGAAACATCTTAAATCCTGAGGCAGAACCTTCTACAATGCCTGCAACATAGTCTTTAGCACCAAGAGAATCTGTCATAGCTTTTAGCGTCCATGCAAGAGTCAAAATCAAGATTGCAGGAACCATAGCTTTAAATCCGTCAGGGATAGACTGCATAATCGATTTAAAAGAGATAACTCTGCGGAAAATATAAAAGATAATTGTGATTATGAGGGCAGCAAAAGAACCTATCACGAGACCGAAAGAAGCGTTAGCTCCTGCAAATGCTTCAATAAAGTTTAGGTATGTTTCGTTGGCAAAAATAGCGCCGTCATCGCCGAGCGTTGTCTTAGTGAAAAATCCCCCGGTATAAATTATTCCGGTCACACAAAGCACGATTAAAGCTGCTATCGGTAACACGAGGTCTATCACTTTTCCGTTTCCGCCGCTTTCATCTTCAAAATCAGAAGTGACTTTAGATGCTTCAAAAGCTGTTTCGAACTTTTCCATCGTTCCGTATTCAAAGTTCATAAAAACTAAAATAAACAACATCGCAAGAGTCAAAATTGCGTAAAAGTTGAATGGAATTGCCTTGCAGAAAAGTAAAATTCCGTTTTCCCCTTCAGAAGCAAATCCTGAAACGGCAGCTGCCCATGAAGAAATCGGAGCGATGATGCAGACTGGAGCCGCTGTCGCGTCTATTATGTATGCGAGTTTTTCTTTAGAAACTCCGTATTTTGTCGTCACAGGTTTCATAACTGAGCCGACTGTAAGGCAGTTGAAATAGTCGTCTATAAAAATCAGAATGCCGAGAAAAATTGTCGCTACCTGAGCGCCGGCTTTAGATTTTATATGTTTTTTAGCCCAATCGCCAAATGCGGCAGAACCGCCGGCTTTGTTCATCATAGCAACCATCACTCCAAGAACTACAAGGAAGATGATGATTCCGACGTTCCAGCTGTCAGAAAGCTGAGAAATCATGCCGTCATTAAACAGGTGATTGAAAAAGCCTGGAAAACCAGCCGCTGTGTCGATAGCGTAAAAAATTGCGCCGATTATAATTCCAATAAATAGAGAAGAATAAACTTCTTTAGTCAAAAGAGCCAAAGCTATGGCGACGATAGCGGGCACAAGCGCCCAAAAAGTTCCTATCATTTTTTGTGTATCCTTTTTTTTAAGAGCATTTTAAGCTCATTTTGCGAGTAATTTAAAATCTGCAGAGAGAGGGTCTTGAACACCCGCTTTTTCAAGTTTTTCGAGAACCTCAATCACATAATCAAGCTCAACAAGCTGAGCCGCATTACAGTAAGTTTTTATATGCTTGAGCGCCGTTAAAGCTTTTTCCGTAGTCATCATTTTCGCCTCCGTTTTGAGATTTTACTAGGAAAATCAGAATAAATGGATTATATCACGAAGCGAGTAAATTGTTGCACATTTTGCAAAAAATATATTTAATATAAGAGAAAATGCTAAGCTAATTTGCTTTGTTTTTATTTTTCATGTATAATGTGGCGACGGAATTTGAATATTATGGAGGTGTTTATGAAAAAATATTTTGTTATCTTTTTTTCACTTTTCCTTTTGCTTATTACATCTTGCTCAGGTCTAAATCTTTCAGATCAGAAAAATGGCGAGGTTTCTTTTGATGTTGCAGAAATTGCAAAGGCTTGTTCGCCTGTTTTTTCAAACGGACTTTCGTCACGTGCCGCAACAACAAGCGAAGAAATGGAAAATTACATCAATTCGCTCATAAAATATGATTTATCATTTGATCTTTTAGAAGACGGTAAAGTTGCAGCCAGCAAGTCTACGCAATTGTCTTTGCTCCAATTTATCAATGCAGACAATCAAAAATCTTACATCGACAGCAATGTAGCATTTGATAAAGTTGCAATCGGTAAAAAGATAAAAGTCAGCGTATCTATAAAACTCAACGAAGGCAGTCTTGAGAACATGGAACAGCAAATCAGAGCAAAGTTCAAAGAAATTTTTGGAGAAGCGGCTTCTGAAAATGATATTCAAAAAGAAGTTTTAAAATTTAAAAACGCAAAAAAGTTGTACAATTCTTTTGAAATTTCCGGCACTTCCGATGAAATTCCAATTATTCCCGGAAAAAATCTTGTTGTTGTAAAATTATCAAAAAAAGATAAAACTCGGATTATTATCGATCAGGGGGGACATCTCGATGATTTGTATTTCTATATAAAATCAGAAACTGTCGGAACAACGAAAAAAATCACTTTAACTTTGGACAATTCCTCAGAAACTAAAAAGTATGATTCTTACGTTTGGGAATATTCGTTAGTATACGGTCCTTATACTAAAATTGAGAAAGGACAACAAGTTTCTGTTGAGCACAACGGCACTCAAGCAAAATTTGAACTTGAAGGAGACGGTAAAAAGTTAAAAATCGAGATGGAGTCAGCAAGCTACATCAATAGGAAAAAAATCATGGTTCGTTGTACGGCGCACGTAGTTGGCTCTGTAGCAGAATACGATGATGAAGTTCTTGAGTTGGGAAATTTACCTAACTAAGGGGGAAAGCATGAAAAAAAATATAATTAAGTTTATCAATCGAGTTTTTATTTGTTGTTTAATGTTATTTTTTATCTCTTGTGTAAATCAACTTGAAAACAACGACCGAGACAATGACTCAAAAAATTCAACAGTTTTAAGCATAACAATAGACGGCTTATCAGGCAGCTCAAGAAAAATATCTTCAGATGCGATCGATATTTCAACATTTGACTTTGAGTTGGAAGCTGTCTGTTCTGATGGCAGAAAATTTTCAAAATCTTTTAAAGGCGAAGAGTACTTGAAAGAAAAAGTCTTTTTTATCTCGGTTCTTGCCGGCAGCTGGAAATTCACATTGACAGCCAAACATATTTCCAAACCAGGCTTTCCTCCCGACAAGGTTTTTAAGTCTGTCATTTCTAAAACTATAGTGTCAGGCTTAAACAGTGTAAATTTTACTTTTTCAGGAAAGGGAAGCGCTGATATTTCTATTAAAGTTCCAGCTGATCTCGGTACTACTTTGGGAATAGCAGTGCCGAGCGTTAATTTTTATGATACGCTACGTAATTCTCACCCGACTATTAAATTGTACGATTTGGAAGATTATAAAAAAAATAAAGCTTCTGCAAAAAATCTGTCTGCCGAATATGGAGTTTCCAATGTTTTTGGAGGTACATGGGGGCAAAAGGCGAATTTTTTTGTCAACAGAGTTTGGCTGAGCGATATTCCTTCGGGGGCATATTATGTAACAATAGAGATTGAACTCGATAATAAAACTGTTTATTTAGTTCAAGAAAATCTTTATATTACGCCGGGCGAAGAGGCATCTAATCCTGAAAATAAATTTATGATTGTGAATCTTTTGACGAAAGGAGGAATCATTACTCCACACGGTGCTGTGCAAAGCTTTCAGCCGATAGAAGCTGGCAAAAAGTACCTGATGGCTAAAAGTGATTTCTTTTTAGCGCCAAATAGATTCTCGCCTAAAAAATACGGTTTTGCTTTTAAGGGATGGTATTTAGACGACGAAACTTTTTCTAAATCGTTGGAGTCTCAATTAAAAGAAGATGGCAATGATGTTAGTAATTCTACAAAAAATCTCTCTTTATATGCAAAATGGTATGAATATCCTGATGTAATGGGATCTCTTTATGGTGAATCTAACGCGTCTCAAAAGTATATTTTTAGCATTAACTCAAAAAATTTAGGTGACTTGCCTACTTTAAGCGCACCAAATGACAAAAGCTATGAATTCTCTGCCGCAGTTGAAGAGTTTGTTTTAGCTGATGGCAATGTATACTATGTCCGTGAAAACGCAAACGAATTTCGTTATGCAAATTTATCGAGCATGCCAACGTCAACTCCTTTTAATCCATTAAATGGCACTCTAATAAATATTCCGGTTCCTGTAGAATGGACGCCTCCATATGCTACGTACCTCCAAAAAATCTATAGAGATGGAGAAAACATATACTTCTGTATGCATGTTGTTAAGGACTCTGACAATTATATCGGTTTACTAAAATGCAAAATAAATGATATTGCTCACCCTTCTTTTGGTTATTTTGAGATTGGGAACGCTCCTGATGACATCGATTTTGCGGTTTCCGGCAATGATTTGTATTTATATTATTATAAAGATGGTGGCGCTAACTTCTTAATGAAGCGTAGTTTTTCAGAAGGTTCAAACAAAATTACTTTTGCTAATTTAATTTCTCATAAACAGCTTCGAGAGGAGATTTATAAGGCTATCCCTTATAAAGGAAATAATTCTTCGAACCTTTCTAAACAGACTGTTTTTGTCAATGATATGCTTGTTTTCGACGGCAATTTGTATTTGCTCGTTGTGCAGCATAATATTACAGAATCAAATAGCTCAATTTCAGATGGCGAACATGCTATTTGTACCGGTCAAATTATTAAACTGTCCGGCGATAGTTTGGCTGTTCTCAATCGCTTTGGAAAAGCTAAAACAGAAGAATATAAGAATACGGCAAATAATCATATTTTTACAAGTGTAGCTAAAGATGAAAACGACTATATGCATTTTATTCATCCTGCGCGTTTTGTTGCGATCGATCCTGAAAAAAAGAAGCTAGTATTTTCTGAAAGAGGAAGTGTTCTTAATAATGTTAAGGTCACCAGATTTGTTTACTTTGATTTAGATTCATTCATACCGGGTGCTTCCGTAGATATTTCTAATAGTTATCTTAAGCTTATCGGCTTAGATGATAATACAGTAGGTTTCTCAGGATATGACATAAAAGTCGATGACTAAATGCCGCCTTTAATTTCAATCTGCATTCCTGTCTATAATACGGAGTCTACCTTGCAGCGTTGTTTGAACAGCGTTGCGGGGCAGACTTTTTGTGATTTTGAAGTTGTTATCTTAAATGACTCTAGCACAGGAACTGATAAAGACGGCAGAACTTGCAAAAAAATCATACATCAGTTTAAAAAACACATAAAAAATCATGTTGTGTATATCGTTCACAAAAACAATGAAGGAATTGTGAAAACTCGCCGCGATATGGTTTATGCTGCGCGCGGAAAATATATCTTTATGCTCGACAGCGATGATTTTTTAGATAAAGATGCTCTGCTAGAGCTTACAAAACCGATATTAAATTGCAGTTCGGAAGAACTTCCAGATATTGTTCAAGGAAAATCTGAGCAATTTGAGCTTAAAAACGGCGAAGTTTTGTTTTTAAATAAACCA
Source organism: Treponema sp. Marseille-Q3903 (assembly GCF_014334335.1). Lineage (NCBI taxonomy): Bacteria > Pseudomonadati > Spirochaetota > Spirochaetia > Treponematales > Treponemataceae > Treponema > Treponema sp. Marseille-Q3903. The sequence continues at coordinate 1,976,493 of NZ_JACSEU010000001.1, read as the reverse complement.
AGAGATTCGCAGGTTTTAGGAATTGTGACTTGGCGCGATATTTTTCACTACACGCGGGTTAATCCTCCTAAAATATCAAGTTTCCTTTGGAATAAACTTATAGACCGCGAAGTCTTGCTAAATGCCCTCGAAAATGTTCCTTCTGTTTATTGCACCGTCGCAGAAGATTTGCTTTTTTTCTTTTTTATAAGCCTCTGTTCAAAACTTTATATTGGGATCGATTTTACTTCGTATTATTACTGCGTAAACACCGGCATAACTTCTAACGTAAAAGTTGAGACGCTCGACCAGTGGGAAAGCATTTGCTCCGTTTCCTCAGTTTTTACAGTGCTTTTTGATTGGTGTCAAACGCAAGAAAATCTAACTGGAAAACCGCCGCTTGAAGCTGACGAATTGAACAATTTACTTAACGTTGCTGTAGAATATCTTCAAAAAAATCTTATTCAATTCAATAAAGAAGTTCTTCCTGAATTAAAAGAGGACGCTCATAAAATTCTTGAAGATTTCTGGGGGGAGTCTCTCGTCCGCCGCGTTGAAGCAGAGATGAAAAAAAAATACGATAAAAATGAAAAAACAAGTGGTGGCGATGTTTGTTGCGAAGAGCGTACAAAATCAGACAAAAAAAATGAAACATAAAAAATCGGAAAATTGAACAAAACTAAATTAAACTGTAAAATCACATTATGATTCATAAATCTTTTGTTTTTTTTGACTGTGAATGCGCAAACACTTTTGACGGAATTGGAAAGATGTGTTCGTTCGGTTACGTAATTGCCGACGATGAGCTTAATATAATTGAGCATGAAGATGTTGTAATAAATCCTGAGTGCGATTTTGACTGGTATCTTTTTAGCAAAAAAGGTGGATGTCAACTTGCATATTCAAAAGATTATTTTAGAGCTAAGCCTAATTTTGAATCTTACTATAAAAATATCAAAAAACTTTTGACTACGGGAAATCGTTACATCGTCGGTTTTGCAGTATCTAACGATGTCGGCTTTGTAAACAATGCGTGCGAACGCTATCAGCTTCCTTATATTCAGTTTCGTGCTTTTGATATCGAAAAATACCTTGAAAAAAAATATCAAAAAAAGCAAAAACTTGTCGAGTGGGCGGAAGAATTTTGTGTAAATGTTGCAAAATATCATAGCCACAAGTCTGAAGATGACGCAATTATGACTATGCTTTGCCTTAAGGCCGAATGTGCAAAATCAGGGAAGACAGTCGAAGAGATATTGGAAGAAAATAAAGCTCTTTTTGTATCTAATGAACAGATTCTCGAACAAGCTCAAGAACGGGAATACCGCAAGGAAATCACTGAGAAAATAAAGCGTCTGTATAATAAAAAATCTCCGATGCCAAAGTATAAAACTGTCGACAATCAGAAGTTTGAGTTTGAACATAAGCTTATGCATGATGTGGATGTTGCGTTTGAACTAGCAAAAAAAATATATGACAACGGCGGAATACTTGGGGAGCGGTTGAACGGTAAAGGGACTGTAATTTTTCGCGACAAGCCTCATCCAGAATTGTTAAAGAAAGTTTTGGGACGCGGTCTTGAATGTAAAACTGTCGACGAAATCAACACAATATTAAAATAAAATATTTTTATTTTTTTTGATAATTTTTAGCGAGTTTTCTAGTCGTGATATCACGAATTGTTTGCACACACGAGTTGTTGATATTGCACACACGAGTTGCTGATATTGCACACACGAGTTGTTGGCACAAAAATTGGGAATCTTGCTTAAAAAAATCTTTTAAATTAAAATGTCAGAATTAAAGTTATTAGTTATGGTTAAATTCCGACTCTGCCAATTGTGTAGATGCTCGCTCGGAAACTCGGGGAAATTGCGGTCTTTAATCAAGGTGGTAATATGATTGCTCTCAAATTTGGCGGCACTTCAATGGCAAACGCTCGCCGTATCTTGGCTTCTTCCGAAATTATAATCAATCGTGCAAAAGAAGATCGTATTAGTGTTATTGTAAGTGCTGTTGCCGGCGTTTCTAACACGCTGCAATCTGCGATTGATGCAACGACATCGGGAATTACCGGAGCCAATTATGTAACTGAAATAAGAAATATCCACAATGAAATATGTCTGGAACTTCATTCAAAACTTTCGGGTTTTGATGCAGAAAAGACAATGTCTAAGATTGAATCTAATTTTGTTGAACTTGAAAAACTGCTCGCAGGCTGTGTGAGCTTTGGCGAGTGCCCTGATACTGTCCACTGCCGTATAATGGGCATGGGAGAGCTTCTCTCTGCTCCTATCATGGAAGCCGTTTTGCTCGCTAAAAAACAAAGTGTGATTTTGTTAGACAGCCGTAAATTTGTGTTTACAACCGGGAACCAAAAAGAAGGTGAAGCCGATTATGCGCTTTGCAACGAGGCTTGCGCACCTTTCCGAGACGGAGCTAGCCCCGATCAAACTCGAATCCTTTTATTTCCGGGATTTATATGTACATGGCAAGGCGGCTCCGGTTCTAAACCTGTTGCAGGTTTGCTTGGTCGCAATGGTTCTGATTTTTCTGCCGCAATTATCGGTGCGAGCCTTCGTGTTAAACGCGTTGAATTCTGGACAGATGTAGATGGTGTTTATACAGCAGACCCTCGTATTGTAAAAGATGCAATTCTCGTCGACGATATGACTTATGAAGAAGCGATGGAACTTTCATTTTTCGGTTCTAAAGTTCTTCATCCTAAAACTATTGCGCCGCTTCAAGCTAAGGGAATTGAGGCGTGGAGTTTGAACAGCCACAATCCAAATGCACGCGGGACTAGAATCGGAAAAGGCCCGTTTGAAAGCCACAGAAAATCAAGTATATGTGGGATTTCTTCATTAAAGCACATCGCAATGGTGAGTGTTGGCGGCTCTCTGATGCGTGGACGCTCAGGTATGGCAAGCAAGATTTTCTCTGCCGTATCGGGAGCAGGTGTTTCGGTTCTTTTGATAACTCAATCGTCTTCCGAATATACAATTTCTTTTTGCGTCCGCGATGATGAGGCAGAAAAAGTTCGTGATGCTCTTGCAGCAAAATTCGAACTTGAAATACGTGAAAAACTGATCGATGAAATTGATGTACGCAACGACTGTGCGATTGTCTCTGTTGTTGGAGACGGGATGATTGCAAACAGAGGCGTCGCTTCTAAATTTTTCAATGCGCTTTCAAGTCAGGATATAAATATCCTCGCAATAGCTCAAGGCAGTTCAGAACGTTGTATTTCAACTGTAATTTGCAGCGAGTTTGCCGACACTGCCGTTCTCGCAGCTCATCAGTTTTTCTTCCACACAGCTCAGACAATTCAAGTGTTCGCTTTTGGAGCCGGAACAATCGGCGGTACGATGATCGACCAGATTTATCAACAGCATGACAAGCTTCTTAAAGAAAATGTCGATATCAAAGTTCTTGCGATCACAACTATCGACGGTATGCTTTTGAAAGAAGATGGAATAGACCTTTCTAATTGGCGTGAACAGATGAAAAAAACTGATTTTCAGTTTGGGCCGCAGAATGTTGACGACATAATAAAATTTGTAAAAGATAAAAAGCCTCTCAATCCTGTATTTGTGGACTGCACTGCGTCTTATGATTTGCCTGAACGTTACTTAGACATCATCAACGCGGGAATGAGCATTGCAACTCCTAATAAGCGCGCAAACTCAATGGGAATCGATTTTTACCACGAATTGCGCAGAGCTGCCAACAAGATGCACCGCCGTTTCTTGTACGAGACAAATGTTGGCGCCGGACTCCCTATAATCGATACTCTGCAAAACCTCTATAAATCAGGAGATAGGCTTGAGAGCTTTACCGGAATTATGTCGGGCTCGCTTTCATATATATTCGGTAGGCTCGATGAAGGTATTCCTTTTAGCAAAGCTGTTCTCGAAGCAAAAGAATTGCGTTACACAGAGCCTGACCCACGTGATGATTTAAGCGGAATGGATGTTGCACGGAAAGCTCTTATCATCGCACGCGAATCAGGTTTCGATATAGAACTTTCCGACATCACGATGTATAAAGTATTCCCTGAATCGTTCGATTCTTCAGGAACAGTTGAAGAATTCCTTAAAAAACTTCCTGAAGTCGATGATTATTTTGCGAAAAAAATTGCGAGTTTGAAGAAAAATGGAAAAGTTCTCCGAATGGGTGCTTCTATAAAAGATGGAAATGTTTCTGTCGGGATGATGGATGTCAGCTCTGATGATCCGCTTTACGGTGTTCGAGGCGGTGAAAACGCATTTGTGTTCTATACAGAACGTTATCAGCCGATTCCTCTAACTGTTCGCGGATATGGGGCAGGGGCAGGCGTGACGGCGGCCGGCGTGTTCGGAGATATTTTAAGAACAGTGTCTTTCAACCCTGAAAAATAGAGAGAAAATATGGAAAGATTTGTTTTAAGTGTTCTTGTTGAAAATAAATCAGGAGTTTTGTCCAGAGTTTCAGGGCTGTTTAGCCGCCGGGGTTACAACATCGACTCTCTGACTGTATGTGCGACAGACAAGCCTGAGCAGTCTAGAATGACGATTGTCGTGAAAGGCGATGAACATATCCTTGACCAGATTCAAAAACAGCTTTCAAAGCTTCAGGAAGTTATCGGAATCAAAAAGTGCGAAAAACTTTCTTCTGTACAGCGTGAAATGGGATTGATCAAAGTCCGTGCAGAAGCGAACAACCGAGGAACAATCATCGAAACTTGTGATATTTACAAAGCTCGCATAGTCGATGTGGGACTTGAATCGGTGATAATAGAAATCACAGGAAGCGAAGAAAAAATTGAAAGTTTGCTTCGGCTGCTTGAGCCTTACGGAATCCTCGAATATGTGAGAACGGGAATAACGTCACTCGACCGAGGAAGCGCTGTCATGTAATTTGACCCAGATTGAGTCTGTCAAAGCTCTCAACTGTACGTTTAAGATATTCTGAGAATTCAAATGTCTGCTTTTTTCCGAGACATCTGTCTCTTTTTCTATTCCAAGCCTGAATATTTTTATTTTTGAGAGCGGGCAGGCAAAATCGTTTTCTTTTGTGGCGGGAAAATCTTTTTCGCATCGAGAATTTTCGCTCAGGCGGTGCAAAAGTGGCAGCCTTGCAAAAAACGCATTATCATTTTTATCAAAAATTGTGATATTCGCATAAATCAAGTCAGAGGTTTCATCTGAATGGCATACTCTTCCGACTTCGACTTTTGAAATCTGTTTTGAGAGTTTTTTTAAATCATCTTTATTTTTTGCACAAAAAATATCAGGGAGTTCAATCCAAAGTGGTATATGGGCATACCATCCGCCTTTTGTATTTTCTATGAGTTTTTTTTGAAAATCAATCAATTTCAGCTCATCTGCCTGATGTAAAACAATAACAGTCATTTCGGTATAGTATAAACTTTTTTGATTTTTTGATATAGTTTAAGAATGCTTTCGTTTAAATTACCAAAATTTCAAACATTTTCAAAACAGCAGAAAAAAATCGCTGCACTCATTGCCTGTTTTATTTTTACAGATTTATTGCTTGGAATATTTCTAATTGCGACAAGACATAAATCAGGTGTAAAACTCGAATGTTTCGGGAGCGATGTAAAAGACAGTCTTTTTTCTTTAGATAAAAGTGCCCGCAGCGGAATTATAAAAAGCGGCGACTATGCAAACTTCAAATTTACGGAAAGTCAGAGAGAGCGCATGGCTTTTTTTTGCGAGGAAAACGGCACGCTTGCAATTACAATCAGGTTTCAGGTAAATCGTTCGCACTTGCAAAAGAAAATTCTTAGCGGCGATGAAAATCTTTATTTTAGATACGGATTTTTGAGCGATCAAGATTTTAATTCCAAAGGAAAATTTATTCGCCGCGTTTATCAACCATCTCACCGAATTCTTGTGCAGGGCGATTTGAAAAAGTCGCCGGAAGTTTTTGACGTTTCTTTTGCAGTTCAAAAAAACGATGATATAAGAAAAGTTTTACCGGAAGGTTTTTTTATTTATTCGTCCGTAAAGTGTAAAATTGTTGCAGCTTGTATCATGCCTGCAAAACTCGGTTTTGACATTGCTTCATCAATTCCGTTCTACGGATTTGCGTACAACGGCGGAATCATAGATTTTGAAAATAAGAGTTTTGATTTTTCCGGCGGTTCAATGATTTTCCCTGTTGTCAATAATACGAAAATGACAATGCCCGAATTTGCAATCAAACTTTCGGATAATCCTGAAAATAAATCGAGCAAAGAAAAATCTGTCCGCGCTGAAATCAACCTTGGAGGTGAAAAACTTTTTATCAACAACGTTGTTCCAGCAGATGAAATTATCGTACCTTGTGATTCTATGAAAGCTCCTTTTTCTCGCCTGGAAATCGTGAACAATGCTGAATGTGTTTCTTCTGTCATGATGCATAGCACAAACAGAAGCGGAAGCGAAGTCCTCATCCCGATAAGAACAGAACCCGGTTTAATATTGAATTACAAACGTTCAGGCTGGCGTACGCTCGACTATGAAATATTTGAATGGGACAGATTTTCAAACATTTTGTTTTTTGACACACGCAATTACAATGTGCAAAACAATTTTTTTAGGCGAATGGCGTATTTTGTGGAAAAACAAGGATACAAAGGTCGGCTTTTGACAAATGAAGAGCTTGCGGACTTGCACGGTTACAACGCTCATGATTACAGCGCTGTCTCTATGGCTGATTTTTTTAACAAAGCGAATAAGACGGGGTTTGTTTTAAACAAAGAGGAGCTGCTTTTAAAAAAGATTTTGATTGCGAATGGTCTTTTAGAATCTGATGGAGATTTTGTCCGTGCAAATGAAGGAGGCGTCGTTTCAATTTCGCAGGAAACGCCTGAATGGAATCGACAAAAACTCCTTGCACACGAAGGCTGGCACACAATTTTCTTCCGCGATGCAGATTTCCGCAACTTTGTATCTGCTGTTTTTTACACTTTTGATCCGCTCTCACGTGCATTTTTAATTGATTATTTTAAATCGCAGCCTCAGCTTGGCTATGATATAAATGATGATTATCTGTTGCAAAACGAGTTTATGGCATATATAATGCAGCAAAAACTTTCAGATGTCGCTTCATATTTTGTTCACTGCGCAAACCGTGGTTCTGTCATGAAATACACTCCGGAACTTGCCGCCTATGTTCGAGAAACAAAAGGGAGAGGTTTTGAAGATGCGGCTGTTGCGCTCAACGATTATGTCTACGATAAATATGGAATTGTATGTGGAAATATTTCGCTTGTAAGTAAATATTGAGTTTTATTGGAGAATAAAATGGGACCTTATATACACAAAGTCAACTATTATGAAACAGATAAGATGGGAATCACGCACCATTCAAACTACATTCGCATCATGGAAGAAGCGCGTATCTATCTTCTCGATAAAATCGGTTGGAGCTATGACAAACTTGAAGCGACGGGAATCGGCTCTCCTGTCATGTCGCTTGAGGCAAATTATAAAAAATCGACATCTTTTCCTGATGTGATAAACGTTTATATAAATGTTGAAAAACGTTCTGCTTGTAAAATCACGTTCGGCTACAAGTTTATGGTCGGAGACGATGTTGTTTTTACAGGAAAATCATCGCACTGCTTTATAAACGAAAAAGGGATGCCTGTAATCATAGAAAAATCTTATCCCGCTCTGGCAAAAGCATTTGCAGAATTGGAACAGCCTCTTTAATTTTCATTGGATTTAAATTTTATGGGACGCGAGATAGAGATAAAAATTCCGCTCACCGATTTACAGTACGATTATGTTCGTGATGTGATTTTCGGGAAATCTTCCGTATCGGGGCTGACGACGAGTTCTCCGGCAAAACTTTTCAAAAAAGATGAATATTTTACGCGCTATGATTCAAGAGACGAAAAGCTAAAAAATGGCGAGCCCGACGTCATCAGGATGAGAAGCGAGACAATCGATGACGACGAAATAAAAACTTATTTTACGATAAAATATAAAAAACTCGAAAACGCAATCGAAGTCAACAGAGAATATGAATCATCTGTTTCAAATCCCGAAGTCATGTACATTTTTTTAAAAGAAGCAGGATATCATAAATGGTTCAGCAAGGAAAAGCATGCGTATTCATGCCACTGTAAAATGTCGTCTTCTGCCGATTTTGATTTTCATCTTGAACTCGAGATTGTAAACGACAGCAAGTGGCTCGAAGTTGAAATTGTAAAAAGCGATGCGGAGGATGCGGGCGCCGCTGAAGCCTCAACAAATGCAAAAAATGCAGAGAATTCAGAAAATGACTTTGCCCAGAAAAAACTGTGCGATTTTGTCAGGCTGTTTGACCTTGATCCTAGCTTAAAAGAACCAAGGTCTTGGTACGAAATTATAACCGGCAGCCGGAAAAACAAAATCAATTAGCCGGAAAATCTTGTCAGGCTTTTACAAACTCTCTTTTTAAAAAATCGATGTCGAGCTCAGGATATAGAACATGCTCTTTGAGCAATTTGTTCACCTTCGATTTAGCCGCCGTCACTGTATCATCAGAGATTTCTATTTTACCTTTTGCAGGTTTTCCGTCTTTTGTGACACCAGGTTTTGTTTCTTTTAATACAAAGTCTATGATGTCAGCAACTTCTTCCATGTCATTTTCGTTCATGCCGAGAGTTGTAAGACCCGGAGTTCCAATGCGTATGCCGGAAGTCCACCAAGCGCCGTTTTTATCATAAGGAAGAGCATTTGCGTTTGCAGTAACGCCGCATTTGAACAAAGCTGCTTCTGCCTGTTTGCCAGTCAATCCGTAACTTGTGACATCTACGAGCATAAGGTGGTTGTCAGTTCCTCCTGTCTGAAGCCGCATTCCGTGTGCCATACATGCTTTTGCAAGCGCTTTTGCATTTTTTACAACGTTGTGCGCATACTCTTTGTAATCTTTTTGCTGTGCTTCTTTAAACGCAATCGCTTTTGCCGCCATTATGTGCCCAAGAGGACCACCGAGTACCATCGGGCATCCTTTGTTTACGTAGTCTTCAAATTCTTTTTTGCACAAAATCATAGCACCGCGCGGACCTCGCAGAGTTTTATGAGTTGTTGTCGTAACTATATCGGCCCATTTTACAGGATCGTAGTCGTCTGTGAATACCTTTCCTGCGACAAGTCCTGCAAAGTGCGCCATATCTACCATGAGCACAGCTCCGCACTTGTCTGCGATTTCGCGGAATCTTTTAAAGTTGATTTTACGAGGATAAGCTGAATAGCCTGCCAAAAGTATAAGAGGTTTTACTTCCATCGCCTGTTTTTCAATAGCATCGTAGTCTAAAAGCCCTGTTTCTTTATCGACTCCATAAGGATGGCTTTCGAACATTCTCGCTGAAACATTCATTTTGTATCCGTGAGTTAGGTGACCGCCGCAAGAATAATCTAATCCCATAAGTTTTTGATTTCCAAAGCGTTTTCTAAGCATATCAAACTGTTCTTCTGTCAGGTCGTTTAACGATTTTACGCCGAGTTCTTCGAGAGCCGGAGTTTCAACTTTTGCACTCAAAATTGCCCAATAAGCGACTAAATTTGTGTCGGCTCCTGAATGTGGCTGAACGTATGCGTAATCTGCACCAAAAAGAGCTTCCGCCTCTCGTGCAGCAGTATTTTCAACTGTGTCAATATTTACGCATCCGCCGTAATATCTGTGCTCCGGATACCCTTCGGCATATTTATCTGTAAGAAGGTTGCCCATCGCAGCCTGAACGTTCAAAGAACAATAGTTTTCAGAAGCTACGAGTTTTAAATGGCTTCTCTGATTTTCTAGTTCGCTGACAATTGCAGCAGCGATATCAGGTCCAACAGCAGCAACTTGCTGAAGATTCGCGACATAAGCTGTCATTGCAGGGTTCGGTTTTCCGTTACAAGATGCGATGTAATTTTCTAAAGACGTAGGCATATAAAGCTCCTTTGTTTTTACAATTGCCATATATTACATTGAAAAATGAGTAATTTCAACAGAGCGGAAAATTGTTATATTGTGATATAATACAACCATGTATCAGATTCCTTTTGAATTTAAAAAATTTATAGAACTTGAATGCGATAGAGCTTCTTTTATCCAATCGTATTTAAATAAGTCCGGCATTGACGCACCTGTGATTCGGATGAATGAAAAAAATCACATATATGTGAAGTTTCCGCTTAGATATTACAATCCCGAGTTCAGAATTAAGACTGTCATAGCTCATTACGACCGCGTTGAAAACTCTCCCGGCGCAAACGACAATTCCGCTGCTGTTTGGTGCATGCTTGAATGGTGCGAACGCCTTGTTAAAATGAAAGAATTCCACAATATCAGGCTGATTTTTACTGATGGCGAAGAGCTTGGAAAAGATGGAGTTTGCAGGCAGGGAGCATTCCCGCTTGCAACATTGTTCAGAAAGCTTGGGATTACAGATAACGATATCTATGTTTTTGACTGCATGGGGCGAGGCGATGTTCCTGTCCTCACTCAAACAGTTTTACCGCACGGCGCATCACAAAAATTTAAAAAAGATTTTGCTGCTCTTGAAGAACGCGCCGCAAATCTGATTCAATCTGCAGGGCATGGAAAGTGGTTTTCATTGCCGTGCAACTATTCGGATAACGCAAGCTTTATTGCAAATGGGATTCCGGCTGTCGCAATAACAATGCTCCCATCTTCAGAAATATCAGATGCCTTAAAGGGGAACATGCCATACACTTGGCAACTATTTCACACAATGAAAGATGATTTTGAAAGCCTTATGCCGCAATCGTTTGAAATCACTTCAAGAATTTTAGATATGCTCGCAGAAATCAAAACTGTAATGATGTCTTGACTTTAATCTAATCAGATTATAGGATTTAAAATATCGTTCCTGGCGGGAAAAATGAAAGAGAAAATAAATATAAAGGGCATAAAAGTCCAGAAAATCAATACGCTCTTGATGATTTCAGGTGCTGTTTTGACTTTGCTTGTTTTCACACTTACGTTTCAAGTAAAGTCAAGATATAGAGCTGTTATCGCTTCTGCAACCGATTATGCGGACTGCTTAAAAGCGATTGAAGAAATGCGCATCGCATCTGACTTTATGACAAATCAAGTCAACTTCTTTTCGATAAATCTTGCACCGGTTTTTATGACTTCGTATTTTACTGAAAAAGATATTTATCGGCGGCGTGAAACTTCTGTTGAAATCATTGAATTTACGCACAAAAATGATTCTATTGATCTCAATATAAAATTTGCGAAAAAGGAATCAGACGCTTTGATAAAATTTGAATATCTTATTATGAAACTTCTCTGTGAAAGTTCAAAAATTCCTGAAGAGCTGATTCCGGAAGCGATAATCGATTTCGAGCTTGAAGAAAATTACGGAAGGCTTTCAGCTCTTGAAAAACTCGAAGCTGCGCGCTCTCTACTTTTTAATGCGGAATATGTTGCATCAAAAGCAAGACTCAATCGTTATATACACGAAGCGCATTCTGATTTAACTTCTCAATATATGAATGCCAAGAAAAACGGCGATCAAGTCATACGCCCAATGCTTTCCAAGTTGATTCTCTTTGTCGCTCTTCTTTTTGCAGTATGTGTTTTTCTGTATTTTCATCTCGTTACGCTTGTCTTGCGGCCTTTATTCAAAAATCTTGAAGCGATTCAAAACGGCACAAAAATGAAGCTAAACGGTTCGTACGAAATAAAATATCTTGCTTCTTCATATAATTCGCTTTGCGAAAGAAATGAAATTAGGGCTTCTGAACTGCGTCATAAAGCTGAACATGATTCTCTTACAGGGCTTATAAACCGAGAAGGTTTTGAGATTATCAAAGCGGAGCTTTCTATCCCCGAGTCGATTGCGTATCTTCTCATAGACATTGATTTCTTTAAGGATGTAAATGATTGTTACGGGCATAAAACCGGAGATGATGTTCTTAAAAAAGTTGCAGAACTTCTTACGAACCAATTCCGCAAAACTGACTATATTGCAAGGCTTGGCGGCGATGAGTTTGCTGTCATAATGACTAAGTTTGGAAAATCTATAAAAAATATAATTCAGGAAAAGGTTGATAATTTAAATAAAATTCTAAGGTCGGGAGTTGACGGACTTCCTGTAGTTTCCGTCAGCGTTGGTGTCGCTTTTTCTGAAGCCGGTTACAATGAATCCCTGATGGAAAAAGCCGACAAGGCGCTTTATCGTGTAAAAAATAACGGAAGGTCAAACTGTTCATTTTATTTTGAAGGAGACGATTAATAATGGAGACGATGAATAATGGCTGAAAAGAAAACCGCTGCAAGCGCTCCGGCAAGTAAAACTAAATCGACAGCTGCAAAATCGGCTGCTGCAAAGGCAAAATCGGCTGCAAAACCAACTGCCGTATACGATGAAAGCTCAATTCAGCACCTTGAAGGTCTAGAGCATATACGTCTCCGCCCCGGCATGTACATCGGCTCTTTAGGGGACGGCTCAAATGAAAACGACGGAATTTATATTCTTTTAAAAGAAGGCATCGACAACGCCGTAGATGAATTTTCACAAGGATTTGGCAAACGCATAGATATTGAAATAAAAGATGGTCGCGTAAAAATCCGCGATTATGGGCGTGGTATTCCTCTTGGAAAACTCGAAGACTGTGTAAGCAATGTAAACACAGGTGCAAAATACAACAACTCGGTTTTTAAGCAAGCAATCGGTATGAACGGTGTTGGCATAAAGGCGACAAATGCACTTTCTTCGTCGTTTAGAGCAGCCTCTATCCGCGACGGAAAAATGGCTGTCGTTGAATTTTCAAAAGGAAACAAAATTTCTGCAAAGATGGGAAAAGCAAAACCCGGCGTGCCTGATGGAACTTATCTTGAATTTGAGCCTGATAAAGAGCTGTTCGGCAAATATGCATACAACATGGATTATGTCGAAAAACGCCTGTGGAACTATGCATATTTGAATCCCGGACTTTTGTTAAAGTGCAACGGGGTTGAATACTTAAGTGAAAACGGCATTCAAGATCTTCTCGTAAACGAAATGGGCGGGGTCGACAAAAGTCTTTATCCTTTGTTTTGTTATGCAGGAGGAAATAACCTCGAGTTTGTTTTAACTCATGGTGCTAGCCTCGATAAATTTATTTATTCGTTTGTAAACGGCCAGAGCACGGAAGATGGCGGCACTCACGTCACAGCGTTTTTAGACGGTTTTGCAAAAGGTGTCAACGAGTTTTTTAAAAAATCGTATGATATCAAAGATATTTCAAGCGGTTTGTACGTTGCGCTAAAAGTCGGGCTCGACAATCCGATGTTTACCTCGCAGACAAAAAATAAACTGGGAAATGTTGAAATTCGTGTACCGATAATAAAAGAAGTTCAGATTGCTGTAGATGACTGGCTTCGCCACAATCCCGATATCGCCGGTATCCTCGAAGAAAAAATTATCAAAAATCAAAAGGCGCGCAACGAAATAAACAGCGTTACAGACAAACAGATTCGCGAAGCTGAAAAATCTGTCATGCTTAAGATTAAAAAGCTTAAAGACTGCCGCTATCATTTGCAGGACGGTGTTAAAGGCGCAAATTCAATGATTTTTATAACAGAAGGTGATTCTGCCACAGGTTCAATGGTAGGAAGCCGCGATGTTTCTTATCAGGCAATCTTCAGTTTGCGCGGTAAACCGGAAAATATGTATGGTCGCAAAAAATCAGCTTTGTTTGAAAACGAAGAACTAAAAAACCTGACTTTCAGCCTTGGTGTTCAAAAAAATATTGAAGATCTCCGCTATGACAAAATTATAATTGCAACAGATGCCGATAACGACGGTTACCACATCAGAAATCTTGTGATGACTTTTCTCCTTATCTTTTTTGAAGAACTTGTTTTGACAGGTCACGTCTACATTCTTGAAACTCCTCTTTTCCGTGTCCGCAATAAGACAAAAACAGTTTACTGCTATTCGGAAGAAAGCCGTGACAAAGAAGTTGCGAAGATGGGAAAATCTGCGGAAGTGACGCGATTTAAAGGTCTTGGAGAGATAAATCCGTCAGAATTCGGACAGTTTATTTTTCCCCGCAAAGAAGGTGAATCCGAAGACAAAGGAATGCATTTGACGCCTGTCACAATTCAAACTCTAAAAAACGTTCCCGAAGTCCTTCAGTTTTACATGGGAAAAAATACGCCTGAACGCCGAGACTTTATTGTGCACAATCTCGCCAGCGAAATCGACGCATGATATCATCAGATTATTTTCCGCTAATTGTCGCCTGCGCTGTTTTGTTTATTCTGTTTGTAGTCCAGACAATCCGTCTGCACGTCCGTCATCACCGGATTAGAAAAGATGCGATAAAGCGCTCTCGTGCCGTCATCGGAGGGCAGGTTGTAGAGCAAGTTGCCCCTTTTCTTCCAAACTTTCCGTGCAATCCGTCAGACGCACGCTTTATCGGAAAACCTGTAGACTTTATTGCATTTTCTGGGCTTTCCGAATACGACACCGTAGATGAAATTCTCTTAATCGAAGTGAAAACAGGGCAGTCAGATTTGAGCAGCCGCGAACGCCAGATAAAAAATGCTGTAAAAGATGGACGAGTCCGCTATGTGGAATATAAAATTTAGTTTGCCGTAAAGCGAATCGATTCCCACTTTTCATTGAAAGTTTCAAGATTCTCTGCAATATCGAGTTTAAGCTCTCCATTTTTCATATCTTCTGATTTGTACATTGGAACTGTTGTGCGAAGAGAATCTGCTTCAGGATTGATAAAGCCCGGAAATCTGAAAGTATCTAGGAACTGAACGTATATCTCCGGTCTGTGGATAAAATTGATAAACTCGTTTGCGCGCTCGTAATGTTTTGCTCCTTTCAGAATCACCATCGAATCAAGATACTTAGGACCGCCTTCTTCTGGGATAAAAAAATCAATCATGTCTGCCTGTTTATCTTCAGGAACTTCACCGAATACGACTTCTGCATATCCTTGACAAACCCAAAAATCACCCGATGCAAAAGACTTTCCAAAACCTTCAGCATCGAATTTTACAAGGTTCGGTTTCCATTCTTTGTTGATAACATCAGCCGCAATCTGAAGCTTTTTCGGATCGACTGTGTTTACTGAAAAACCTTTGTAAGCTAGCGCATCTCCTATCACTTCGCGCATATCGTCCATCATAGACATGTGACCTTTCAAATCTTTGCGTGAAAAAATACTCCAAGATTTTTGATAAACTTTTACTTTTTGTTTATTGACTGCAACGCCAGCCATGCCGAGATAGTATGGAACTTGCCATTCCATATTTGGATCAAAAGTCATGATTTCTTTGCAAGCAGGGTTGATTTTTTCGATATTCGTAAATTTAGTGTGGTCTATTTTTTGGAGCATCCCTTGATTTATCATTATGGAAGTGTAGTCCTGAGACGGAAATGTGATGTCGTATCCCTTTGCGCCTGCTTTTAGTTTTGAATACATAACTTCGTTTGAGTCAAATGTGTCGACTTTTACTTTGCAGTTAAATTCGGTTTCAAACTGTTTTAAAATAGATTCGGGAGTGTAGTATGTCCAGTTATAAAGATACAATGTGCCGTCATCTTTTTTCCCATCACAAGATGCCAAGCCGATTGCTGATAAAATTGCTGCGGCTACGGCAAGCATAATTTTTTTCATATAATATTTCTCCTTAGTGTCCGGCGTAATGTTCGGCTTAGTGTCCTGCCGCAAAACTTTTCAGCCCTTTACGGCATATAAACGCAATCAGACATGTAAACAAAATCATCACGACAGAAAGCGAATTTATGACAGGTGAAACTCCGAAACGGATCATCGAATATACATATAACGGCAACGTTGTTGAGCCCGGCCCCGAGACAAAAAAAGTTATCACAAAATCTTCAAGGGACATTGTGATAGCCATCAAAAATCCTGAAATGATTCCGGGCATTATTGCAGGAAAAACGACTTTGAACATAGTCTGCGCTTCCGTAGCTCCAAGGTCGTGCGCCGCTTCAACAATCGAATAATCAAACTCGTCTAAGCGCGCATTAACCATAAGAAAAACAAATGGAAGACAAAATGTCGTATGAGCTGCGAACACTGTGAACAGCCCCAGCGGAAGCCGAATCCCACTGAAAAAAATTACCATCGAAATACCGATTATCACTTCTGGCAAAACCATTGGAAGAAAAGTTAGAGCTTGAATCAGTTTTTTACCGCGAAATTTATACCAGTTTACACCGATAGAAGCCAGAGTTCCCAAAATTGTTGAAAGCGTAGCCGATACAAATGCAACGAGAATGCTGTTCAAAAGGGCAGCCCAAAGCGCATCAGAATTTACAAAGAGCTCTCTGTACCAGTTCAGGCTCGGGCGAGTAAATTGTGAATCTTTGCTCTCGTTGAAAGAATAAAAAATTATCACAAAAAGAGGGATAAATAAAAATAAAATAGTGAAATAGAGGACAACTTTTGAGAATGAAAAATTATGTCCGCGTTTTTTCCACGCACGTTTAGCATGCCTTGCGTTTTCAGATTTCGGTTTTCCTCGATTTGAAAAAGCGTTGTTGAACAGTAAAAACAGATTCCTAGCCATCAGCGAGGTCCTCCCACATAGTTATCTTCTTTTGTGCTCTTTTTTTTAAGCTGAGCTTCTTTTTTAGCCGTTCTTGTAATCATGAGAATTCCTGCGATAGAAATAATTGTTATCACCATTGAGAAAGCTGCAGCAAGAGGCCAATTGCGCGTTTTTTGGACTTGGTCAACTATCAGGTTTCCAAGCATGTAAGATTCTTTACCTCCTACAAGCAGTGGAACTGTGTAAGCACCAAAGATTGGAATAAATGTAAAAATCAATGCAGAAATTATGCCGCTTTTGACTCCTGGAATTAAAACTTTTAAGATTGCCTGAGTTTTTGTTGCCCCAAGGTCGCGTGCAGCTTCAAGTAATGAAAAGTCAAAACGGTCAACAGCGGTGAACATAGGGAGTATGGCGTATGGAATGTACATGTACACACTTACTAGTATTACAGCTTTAGTATTATATAAAAAAGGTATGTAATCATTTATAAGATGAAGTTTAATCAAAAACTGATTGAGAATACCGTCGTTGTTCAAAATGCTCATCCATGCAAAGATTCTGATAAGCGAGTTTGTCCAGAATGGGATTATGATAAGAAATAGAAACAGTGTCTGATTTTTGCTTCTTGCCATGGCGTAAGCGCTCGGAATAGAAACCAAAATTGTGATTATCGTAGAGATGACAGATATTTTTAACGTTCGTAAAACAATCAGTCCATATTCCGGTTTACACATCTGTTTGTAAGCTTTTAGAGAGAATTGCCATTCAATGCCGCCATAAATTCCTTTTTTCAAAAAGCTGTAGATAAAGATAATCACAAGCGGTGCTACAAAAAAAATCACAAGCCAGAGCCCCATTGGCCAACCGTAACTTGAGCCGGACAGAAAAAATCCCTCGTTATTTTTCAATTTCTTTTCTTTCATTAAATCAAAACCCCATAATGATAAGCTAAAAATGATTTTGCATTTTAACGCATTCAAATTGAAAACAAATGGCATGACGCATTATCATGATGTCTTATACTTTATTTTTCAATATCCTCAACAATGTATGCATCTTCTGCAGACCATGAAACGTAAACTCTGTCTTTCCATTGAATTACAGGACCATCATCCATATAGTCAGTGTGTTGCTTGAACACTTTGATCACTTTGCCGGTGTCGAGTTTTACATAGAATTTTGACTGGAAACCTGAATAAATTGGCTCTTCTACAACTCCACTGAATACGTTTACATCTGTGCGACCGCCTGTGGCAGGTGGTTCAAGGGTGATGCGGATTTTTTCAGGGCGGATTGTAAATGCAACTTTCTGTCCTTTTTTTGTATGTTCATAATCGGTGACTTGCATGAAGCGGTCGAGGGCGGCAGTTGCTTCCGTATCAGTAGCGAGGGGAGCTTGTTTGCCGAGTTCGGGAACGCTTAGAGTTGCCATAAAGTCATCATCGCCGGAAGCTGTTTTATGAGGTACGCAGTCTACAACTTCAGCATCAAACAAGTTTGTTTCACCTATAAATTGCGCTACAAACTGTGTTGCCGGACTTTCATAGATTTCGTAAGGAGTACCAATTTGAAGAACGTGACCTGCATTCATGACAGCAATTCTATCGGATACTGAAAGAGCCTCCGACTGGTCGTGGGTTACGTAAATAAATGTAATTCCAATCTGATCGTGAAGTCTGTCCAAATCTATCAGAAGGTTTGCACGCAGTTTTGCATCGAGTGCGGAAAGAGGCTCGTCTAAAAGCAAAACTTTCGGTTCATTTATCAAAGCACGCGCAATAGCTACTCGTTGCTTTTGACCGCCCGAAAGCTGGTTAGGTTTTTTGTCTATATGCTGGTCGAGTTGAACAAGATGTACGTACTCACGCACTTTTTTATCGATTTCGTCTTTAGGTAACTTTCTCAAACGCAATGGAAACGCTACATTTTCGTAAATCGTCATGTGCGGGAACAATGCATAAGTCTGGAATACCGTATTTGAATGTCTTTTATCAGGTGGAATAGGAATTATATTCTTATCATCAAAAAGAACCGCTCCATCGTCTGGAAATTCAAAGCCGGCAATAATGCGGAGCAAAGTAGTCTTTCCGCATCCTGATGGACCAAGCAATGAAAAGAATTCGCCTGGTTTAATAGTAAAGTTGATGTCATCCAAAGCAACAAAGTCGCCAAATCTTTTGGATACATGATCAATGGTAACCTGACTTCCGTTCACTCAAGTGACCTCAATCTTAAAAATGATATATCATACATACGTATGATATCATACATACGTATGATAAAAAGCGCTTTTTCAAAAACTTAGCTATTTGTCTGGTTCGTTTTTATTTTTTCTTTCTAAAAATAAAATGCACCATATATTTGATTATGTCAATAACAATTAAGTAAAAGATTTGCGAAAAGTATTTGCATGACAATCAGCAATCAATTAAATTAAAAATCAGTTGAAAGAATTGAATTTTTGATTTATCTTTTAATATGATTATTTTTGTGGAAAATATCAGTTGTCGTAGAAAAAATTGTACAGAGGTATTTATATGATTTCGATAATCGTCGGCATTATTTTTATTGGTTTTACAGTGTTTTCAGTTCTTCCGATGTGTCCGCTCAACTGGGGTCAGGAAGTGATTGCTTTTTTAAAAGGCGGGCTTCCTGTTTTGGCTGCGTTCGTCGGTTTAATCTGTTTGTTTATCGGAGCTGCTGATGTAAAAGACAAACGAGAGGCAAAAAAAGAAGAAAACGAAAAAATTGAATCTTCCGAAGCTGAAGAACGATAATTTATTTTCAAAAAATCTATTTCTAAAATATCACGGATTGATGACAAAAAAACATAGGCAATTGACATTTATCCTTAATTTTTGATATTATATTCTACCCGTTAAAGGATTTTTGACCGCTCATCTAAAATCCTTTGCAGTTTTAAATCAGATGCAAAGATTTTAAATTGCAGATAAACTTTTATTTTTAGTAAGGTATATCATGGAAACTATTTTCGTCAAAGAATACGAACAGGCTCGCAAATGGTACATAATCGATGCAGCCGGAAAACCACTTGGACGTGTAGCTGCAAAAGCTGCTTATATTGCACGTGGTAAAAACAAACCTTCATTCACAAAAAACCAGCTTATGGGTGACTTTGTAGTTATCATCAACGCTGAAAAAGCATTGGTTACTGGTGGAAAAGAACAGAAGAAGATTTACTATCATCATACAGGATTTGTTGGTGGGCTTCGTGCTCACACGTATGAAAAATTGTTGGCTAAACATCCTTCAAAACCGATGGAACTCGCTGTTGCCGGAATGCTTCCAAACGGTCGTCTTGGCCGCAAGATGATGGATTGCGTAAAAATTTATGCTGGTGCTGGACATCCACACGTTGCTCAGAATCCACAGCCGGTAGAACTTTAATTCAGAGGTTAGAAAATGGTAAAAAATATTGCTATTGGTACAGGAAGAAGAAAGACAGCTTCAGCTCGCGTTTTTGTTCGCGACGGTTCTGGAAAGATTGTTGTAAACGGTAAAGATTTGAAAGATTATTTTGTAACAGAAGAACAGATAAAAGTTGTTCAGCAGCCTTTGCTTGTAACTTCAATGGGTGCAAAATATGATATTTTAATCAATGTAGAAGGCGGCGGTTTGAACGGACAGGCAGCAGCATGTCTGCATGGTATTTCCCGTGCTCTCGTACAGATTGATCCGGATGCCCGCACATCGTTAAAAGCTAACGGTTATCTCACACGTGACTCACGCATGGTTGAACGTAAGAAGTACGGTCAGAAAGGTGCCCGCAGAAGATTCCAGTTCTCTAAACGTTAGTATTCAAACTCTTTGTTGCGGGGTAGTCCGCAATATCCGAAAACGCAGCCGGTTGTGTCTGCGTTTTTTTTTGCCCGGAATCATTTATTGACGGTATATTTATAATATGAAAATTAAATCGATTGCAGAAACTTCTTACAGCGGAATGTATAAAGTTGTAGAAGAAAACGGCGCGGTCTTTTTTGTCAGAAAAGAATATATTCCTGACCTGGATTTTGCCAGGATTGAAGCGGGTACGGAGTTCGACGAAGAAGAAAGCGGCAAAATATTAGATGCAGGTCTTGTATCAGTTATTGAATTAAAGGCGGTTGAATATTTAGGACGCTCAGAACAAAGCCGTTTTGGGCTTACTCTTAAATTGCTGAAAAAAAAATATGATAAAAAATATATAGAAACCGCTCTCGATTATCTTGAAAACAACGATTACCTGAGCGATCAGAGGTTTGCAAGGGCGTGGCTTCATCTAAGGAGTCTTAAACATTATGAAGGAAGAACAAGGCTTTTGTCGGAGCTGATATCGAGGGGAATCTCAAAAGAGATTTCAACTTTTGCGCTAGATGAGTTTTTTTCTGAACATGACGAAATGGAAATCTGCAAAAGGGCTTACGAAACCTTTTTGAAACAGGGAAAAGAGGGAGAAAAATTGATCTCGGCAATGATAAGGGCGGGCTTTTCTTATAAAATGATAAAGCTCATCAATAAATAAATAAATTAAAATAAATGCTGTCAAAAATGTGCACGAAAATGTGTTCGCAAAAAATACAAATGCAGCAAACTCCCAGTTTTAGAATGAGATTATTTCTTCGTAAACTTGGATTGCAAACTGGTCTGTCATCCCGGAAATGTATTCGATTATGCATTTTGTAAAAGAATTTGAATCGCTTAAATCAAATACAGTCTGAGTGTTGTATTTTAATATTGTTTTTTTATCTACAAACGAATGGCGTTCGCTGATAAACGGTCTGTAATTTGTGTATTTTATAAGCCAGTCTTCAAAAGTCTCGCAGAGTTTTGGGTATAATTTTAGAGCTTGTGCAACTCGTCCGTTTTGTGCATATAAATATGTTTTTTGAAGTGTCCGATAAAGTGTTCCGATTATGTTATCTGCATAAATACCAAATTCGCCGAGCCTCCAGTGATTGTAAATGTGTGAATAATTGAATTTTTTTAGCTCAATGATAAATCGAAAGTATTGGTCAGAAAAACAAAGTCCTTTTTCAGGGCTGCTTTGTTCGCATAAGTCTAATATAAGGTCGTTGATGAGAACCGTTGTGTTTACTGCTTTCCCACTTTTCAGAGCATGAGCACCTTTATTCTCAAATCCTAGCGTTGACCCTACAATCTCGCGCAAAGTGCGGTATGATGACATATCGATTATGTGATACGAACGTGCATCTTCAATATCCCGCCCGAGATACGCAATCTTATCGGCAATCTTTACGACGCAGCCTTCCCAAGTGAACGGCTGAATGAGTCCCGGCCTTTTTATCGAATATAAATCAATAGCCTCATCACGAGGTTTAATTCCCTGCTGGTCAATTTCTCCACAGTGACATATAAGCCCATCCCGCACGGCATACGTCAAGTTTAGCGGTTGTTCAACTCCGTCAGGGTCTTGGAGAGTTTCAATGTAGTCGGCAAAAAAAAGACTGTTTCGTTCGTGCCAAAATTTTTTTGGTGCGTTTTTCCCTTCTTTTTGTTCGAGCAAGCTGTTGAGGCAGTGTTCCCCGTGATGCCCGAACGGCGCATGACCGATGTCGTGTCCCATTGCAATTGCACTTGCCAGCTGTTCATTCAGCCCAAGATATTTTGCAATTGTAGAAGCGACAGATGCGACGTGCAAAACGTGTTCCATCCTTGTACAGATGTGGTCGTTGTGCGGAGCAAAAAAAACTTGAGTTTTATGCTTAAGTCTGCGGTAAGCCTGACTGTGCAAAATACGAGTGTAATCGCGTTCAAAATCTGTTCTTATATCGTTATTTCTGTTGTAAAGAACAATTTCCCGCGAGATGGCCTGTTCCCATTTAGAATTTTCAGGGCACATCCTCACATCATAAAAAGAATTTTGCATATCTTGCCTCGCCTTAGCCAGTATAACTCTATATTATAAAAAGAGATTTGTCATTAATTATTTTTGTTTTAATTAAAATACTATACTTATATATATATATATATATATGGAAGAAAAATTGATTTTTTTTTGACATATAAGTTAAAAACGTTATACAATGTAAGTGTATGCGTGAAATTACGGTGAAAGCTTACGCTAAAATAAATTTTGGCTTAAAAGTTTTGCAAAAGCGAGCTGACGGATTTCACAACATAGAGAGTATATTTCAGACAATCGATTTATTTGACGAGTTGATTGTGACTCCTGTTCCCAAAATGGTCTGTGAGGTTCACTGCGATTCAATGCGGTTGCCCGAAAACAATACTTTGGTAAGTGCTTATAACGCATTCTGTGATGTGACCGGAAAGAATTCAATTGGTGTCAATGTATTTCTTAAAAAACGGATTCCTTCTGGCGGCGGGTTAGGCGGCGGATCTTCGGATGCCGCAGCTTTAATCAAGGTTCTCGAAAAATTAAATAAAATCAAGTTAAATGAGGAGAAACTTGATCTTATTTCATCAAAAATAGGCAGCGATGTTTTCTTTTTTATGCATTGTGATGAAGAAGGAAAAGGCTGTGCTTTAGTTTCAGGCCGCGGAGAAATTGTACATAATATTATACCACGACATGATTTGTTTTTACTTCTGATTTTTCCGAAAGTCAGCTCTTCTACGAAAGTTGCCTACGAGCTTGTAGATAAAGAGTTCAAAGTCGAAAAAAAATCTGATGCCCCTGATTTAGATGAATTTGAGTTCGTTTACCATAAGCCGCTAAAAGAATGGACATTAGCGAATACCTTTACTCCAGTAGTTGCAGTTCATTATGAGGAGATTGGACGAGCAATCAACGAGCTAAAGAAAGCCGGATGTTGTTATGCCGAAATGTCAGGTTCGGGTTCGACTGTTTTTGGAGCGTTTACTGAAAGACAACAAGCTGAAGCTGTAAGTAGTTTGCTTGCATGTGCTTGGAATTGTAAACTTGTTAAGACTGTGTAAGTCATTGTGTAATTTAGTGGAGGTGTGTTATGCAAATTACAGAATTAAGAATTAGAAAGGTTGATGATGAAGGAAAACTTCGGGCTTATGTAACTGCAACTTTCGACAACTGTTTCGTAGTTCACAACGTAAAAATTATCGATGGGAAAAGTGGACTTTTCATTGCAATGCCCAGCAGAAAAACTGCTAACGGGGAATATAAAGATGTAGCTCATCCTATTAGTCCTGATTTTAGAACTGAGCTTCAAAGTAAAATTCTTTATGAATATAATGCAGGACATGTTGAAACAGGTACTTCCCCTGATGATTGATTTGTGATATACTAAGCTCCTATATTGGGTCGTCGTCAAGTGGTAAGACAACGGCTTTTGGTGCCGTCATTCCGCTGGTTCGAATCCAGCCGACCCAGTTCATTTTAGAGATATAAGGAGCTTTAAGAAAATGAGTAAGCAGAAACTTGATGCTAAAACAAGAACTGTAACCGGAAAAACAGCTGCTAAAAATCTTCGCAAAGAAGGACGTATCCCTGCTGTTGTTTACAATGGAAAAGGGGAGGCTACTTCTATTGACGTTGATGAAGTTGCATTCAACAAAATCTGGAGAACAGTTACACCTACAACAAATATTGCACTTGTAGTTGACGGAAAGGAATTTACAACTTTGATCAAGGATGTTGAGTACAATATCCGCACAGACAAAGTTCTTCATGCAGATTTCTTTGCCCCAAATGCAGACGAAAAGCTTGTAATGAAAATTAAAATTCATTACACAGGAACACCAGCCGGCGTTCTTAAAGGTGGTTTCAAAATTGAAAGAAATAATGAAATCAAAATCAAGGCTGCCATCACTGACCTTCCTGAAACAATTGTTGCAGATATCTCCAACATCAATATAAGCGAAGCACTACGTGTAAAAGATTTGGATCTCGGTAAAAAAGTTGAAATCCTTACAGATTCTAATCTTCCATTGGTTACTGTGTCACCGGCACGTTAATCTTAATTTGATGGCTCGATAGATAATAGATACAATCTGTTGTATAATAAAGGCTGTCCTAAAAGGGCAGTCTTTTTTTATGTGCAAATTTGAAAATGATGTAAAAAATAATCTTATAAAATGTGGAATTACTCTCGAAAAAAAAATGCGGCTCGGAGCGGCTGTTTCCGGCGGTGCAGATTCGATTTCCCTTTTAGTTTCATTGAGTTCTATTCTTTCTGAATTAGATATCCCTCTATTTGTAATCACTGTCAATCACAATATTCGCTTGGCTGAGGAATCTGATGGAGATGCAAATTACGTCGAAGAGATGTGCCGTAAATTGCGACAAGACGGATTAAAAGTTGAATGCGATGTTGTAAAACTAAAAAAAGGTGAGGTTGCGGAGGTCTCTCGACAACGCTCTGGAGGAATTGAAGAAGCTGCAAGAGCTCTGCGCTATCAGGCGTTTGAATCTTTTATAAAAGAAAAAAATCTTGATGCGCTATGCCTTGCACACAATAAAAATGATCAGTTAGAAACATTGCTCATGCGTTTTTTGCAGGGGAGTTCTTGTGATTCTTCCGGTGGAATAAAACCCACACGCGGAAAATTTGTCAGACCTCTTTTGAATATCGAACGGTGTGAAATTGAAAAATATTTAAATGAAAAAAAAATTGCATGGCGGACAGACTGCACAAACTTTGAAACAGAATATTTCCGAAATAAAATCAGATTAAAACTCGTTCCATTTTTAGATAAAGAGTTTCCAGGCTGGCAAAAAGCTGTTTTGAGCGGTGGAGAAAAATCTGTGGAAGATTCCGATGCAATAAATCAGATGATATCGATTATTCTAAAAAATCATAAACAATGTGAAATATCGCTTTCTGATTTTGTTGAGCTTCCCGAGTCTGTAAAAATACGCGTTTTGCTTAAAGCATGCAATGATGCCGGCGAAACAAAACGGATTCCATACGCTTTTCTAAAAGATGTTATCAATTCTGTGTCAGAAAATAGAAAGTCAGGCTGTTTTATTAAACAGTTTAGCAGCATTAAAATCGAGGTAAAAAACGGCACTATAAGTGTAAAAAAACTTTCTAAAAGCGATACCGATTCAAATTTTTTTGTTATAATAGACGAAGCTTGTCTAAAAGATAATTGTGAGATTGAGTTACCTTTTGTAAAATTTGATGTTTTACAATTAAAGGCACTCGGGGCGACTTCCCCTTTTTGTTTGAGGAGCGTGCGTATCGGGGATCAGATAAAAAGTGCTGATGGAAAAATGAAAAATGTCAGCGATATACTGTCGGATTGGCACGTTTCAAATGAAGATAGGGAAAAAGTTGTTGTACTTCAGGAACTTTCCGGCAGTACACAACCGATAAAATGCATATTTGCATGTTTTCTCGGATATAAGGATTGGATCGTAAAGTTATGAAAAAGTTTTTAGCAATATCATTTGTTTTTTTATCTTTTGCATTTTGCGTGTTCTCACAGAATTCAGCCGGAACCGCAAACAAAAATACAGCACTGCGATGCTTGAAATTCGCAGAAAGCTGTCTTGCCGGCAAAGACTGGGAAAATGCAATAAAACAGGCAGATTTAGGTATTTCTTATGATGACAGCATCTCCGATTTATTTTATGTAAAAGCAGGTGCAGAAATAAACGCCGGAAAAACACGCGCCGAAGTGCTCAAAATTATTCAGGCTGCGTTCGACAAAAACAATTGGGTTGGATATTCTAAAGCAGGTGCTAGAATACTGTTGGCAGATCTTTTGTCCGACACAGGAAAATATGCCCAATCTTTAAACGTCCTTGACAGTGAATCATTTATATATTCTGCCGACGCCGAGTTTATCAGAATAAAAAATTATTACAGAATGAAAACTTCAGATTCTATTGCAAATGCAAGGCTCAAATTGAACAGCGTGAGAAGGATTTATCCTGATGATGAACGCTTCCCTTATATTTTCTTTTTGTTTGAATCGATGTTTGTCAATAAATCATACCTTGAAGATGTTGATTACGAAATCCCCGAAATTGTAAAAGATATCGCTTCGTCATACATCATAAAGCTACCTGATTATTCAAACAAAAACTATGTTGTTGAACTTCTTGCAACATCATTTGCAGAAAAATCAGAACGAGAAAGACTTTTGCGAGCAATAGATGCAAAAAAAACTTCCGAAAGCCCTCTGCTCGCATACCTCGGATTGCAAAGCGGTATTTATTCAGAAAAGCAGGCATTTGAAATGTTTTTTGATTCTCTTGGCAATTCAATTTCGCTCGAAATGCTCGAGAGTTTTGTAAAGGCTATAAAGGATGATGGCGTAAAGCAAAATATTGCCGAAAAACTTGCAAATTTCAACGGTTCAATTTTCATCGATACAAATGATGATTTACAGAATGAACTGACAGTCGAATACGAACTTGGTCGTCCATCTTATATAAAATACGACAAGGACAACGACGGTGTCACCGACTTATATTCTTCATTCGATTTTGGGGTTCCTCTTTTTGCCTATTTTAATGCAAAGAATACGGAAATTTTTTACGATACATATCCAAAAGTCTCAAGGGTCGTGTTCAACAATGACAATTTTACATTCAATTTTTTTGAAGATTCTCTACTTTTAAGCCCTTTTGAGCTTGTAAAGGACGAAATATTTTCAAAACTGAATCTTGAATTTTATATTCCTCTGATTGATGAAAGCGAAAAATTGCCGACACCGCGAGAACTTGTATTGCTTTCATCGAGCGTAGAGTTGCCGACAAAAGAGCGCGAAAATGCAAAAGTAGTTTACACGACTTACGAGGGGAAACTTGTATTTGCAAACTTTATACAAGGGGAACATAAATATGCAACATGCGATTTTACAACAGGCGTTCCTTTTATTCGGTATGTTGATTACGACAATGATGGTTATTACGAAACATCAGAAATCTATGATTATGCGCCTAGTTCAATGCCTGCAGATACAATGGTGACAGATATTTTTACATCAGCTGCAAACAGCTCTAATCTATATCTCAGAAAAGTTCAGATTGACCGCAACGGCAACACAAACTATGAATTTACTGAAGAATATCTTGAAGATGGAGGAAAAGTCACAATTTGGGATAGTGATGATAATGGTATATGGGATTGCCAATACATAAAATATCCTAAAAAAGACGGTGAAGAGCAGATTGAAGAGACAATTTATTTTGATTCTAACGGATTGAAAAAACTTTCGCTGACCGTAATTGATAAAATTCCTGTAAAAATGATTTACGATAATCAAGAAGTTATGATTTATGCAGGAGAATCTGAAAATATATATTGGATTGAAGAAAGAGGCTCGGGCGACCTTGAAATAAAAGTTATAAAAAAAATAAGCGATAAACTTGAACAGGGAACTTTATCTGTCATTCAGGTTGAAGGGCAGCGGATTTCCGTAATCAAAGTCGATAATTGTTATTATTTAAGAATTCTTCCTCAGTCAGAAGTTACAGAAGAGGTTTCTAAGTAATGGGAACAAAAGTCATAAAATCTGCTTTGTGTGCTGCCGGGCTTTCTTTGTGGTTGCTCTCTTGTGTCTCCGTAAATAAAAAAATTATTGAACCTCTTGATTATTCTGATAAAGACATCGTAGAGAGTGAAATACAACGAATAAACTCCTATCTTGAATTTGAGCCTGTCCGTGCAATGTGGCGCTCTATTTTGCTTGGAAATCAAGATGTAATCGACAGATGTATAAAAAATGTTGAGACACAACTGTCAAAATCAATTGAAGAAAAAAAATATTTTGATGCAAAAAAATATTATAAATCTCTCGAATCGGCAGGATGGAAAAATGTTAAATATTCTTTAGCAGCCATAGATGATTTGATTGCAAAAGATATACCGGGAATTTCAAAAAAAAATCAGCATGCTCCAAAGTCTATAGGCGACTGTATAGACGCTACTGTCACTGTGTTGGTTGACCGCGGTGTAAAAGTGCAAAATGGAGCAGGATATGCCGATGTTGTGATAGGTTCGGGTTTTTTTATTGACAGCCGCGGCTACATCGTCACAAATCATCACGTGATAGAGTCGATGGTAGACCCGAAATACGAAGGCTATTCAAGGCTTTACATCAAACAACTTGAAGACCCTGATACAAAAATTCCTGCAAAAGTTATCGGTTATGACCCGATTTTAGACCTTGCGCTTCTAAAAACAGAAATCACTCCAAAATATGTCCTAAGTCTCAATTCAAGTAAAGATTTACACGTCGGAGATAAAGTTTCTGCAATCGGTACTCCGATTGGGCTTGAAGGCACGTTGACTTCGGGAATCATCTCATCTACAGACCGCAAACTTCTTTCGCTTGGAAATGTATTCCAGATTGATGCTGCGATAAATTCAGGAAACTCCGGTGGCCCGCTGATTGACTCTAATATGAACGTTCAGGCTGTCGTGTTTGCAGGGATGCTTCGTTATCAGGGGCTGAACTTTGCGATTCCTGTTGAATACTTAAAACAGGTGCTCAATTCAATGTACAGCAACGGCGAAGTTGTCCATACGTGGACTGGCTGTTACGGTCACACAAAGCGAAATGGAAAAAAGAAAGTCGGCGTTGAAATTCAATATGTCATGCCGGGAGGTTCAGCATTTATAAGCGGGCTGCGTTCAGGAGATGTGATTTATGAACTTGATGGAAATAAAATTACTTCGCTAGATGATATGAACTATATTTTGATGGCTTACGAGCACGAGACAATGCTGAAGTGCAAATATTTAACTTCTGACGGAAGTGATAGAGAATGTAAAATATATCTTGATAAACGCTCTGAAAATCCGGGTAAAGAGATATATGAATCTGATTTGATTTCAAATGCGATGGAACCGTTGTTCGGGATGAAGCTAAAGTCGTCATCGACATTGAATAAAAATTCCTATACAATAGAAAAAATTATTCAGGGCAGCAGCGCAGATGAAATGAGTTTTTCTGAAAACGACTCTGTGCAAATACGGGATGTTTCTGTTGATGATAAAAACAACGCCATCTATGTTCAGCTTTATACAAAAAGACAAAAAAAAGGTTTTCTTGATATAGTGATGACGATGGCGACCCTTTTAGACAGCCCATATTATTTTTAAATTAAATTACAAATAACTTTTCAGGGGAAAGCTATGGCTGAAATGAAATATAAACGCAATTTTTGTATCGTTGCTCACATTGACCACGGCAAATCGACTTTGTCAGACAGACTCATTCAAAAAGCACAGATAATCGATGACCGTAAAATGGTGAACCAGATTCTCGATAATATGGATATTGAACGCGAACGCGGTATCACAATAAAAAGTCAGGCAGTCACAATCCCTTATCACGCTAAAGACGGACACGACTATGAATTGAACTTTGTAGACACGCCCGGTCACGTAGACTTTTCTTACGAAGTTTCACGGGCAATTGCGTCTTGTGAAGGTGCGCTGCTTTTAATCGATGCAACACAGGGGGTTGAAAGCCAAACCGTCTCAAATATGTACATGGCTCTTGAGCATGACCTTACAATTGTTCCTGTAATCAACAAAATTGACCTTGCGTCTGCAGATGTTGCTTCATGTCAAAATCAGATTGAAAATGAGCTCGGGCTCGACCCTTCAGATACTCAGCTTGTGTCTGCAAAAACTGGTCAGGGCATCGATGAACTCCTTGAAGCTATTGTGACAAAATTTCCTTCGCCAAAAGGTAATCCTGACGGAAAACTTGCAGCTTTGATTTTTGATTGCCATTACGATGTTTATCGTGGCGTCGTTGTTCACGTCCGCGTCATGGAAGGAAAATTGAAGACAGGAGACCTCATCAAGATGATGAGTTCCGATACACATTACAAAGTAGAGCAGTGCGGTATTTTTAAAATCAACTACGAAGAGACTGGAGTGCTTGAAGCTGGCGACGTCGGTTATATAATCTCGGGACTGAAAACTGTAAGCGATGTTCGGGTTGGAGACACTATCACAACAGTTCAAAATGGAATAGAGACTGCGCTTCCGGGATTTAAAGAAGTTAAACCTGTCGTTTATTCGTCAATTTATCCGATGGATTCAAACGATTATGAAGAGCTTAAAGACAGCATGGAAAAATTAAAGCTGAACGATGCGAGCCTCATTTATGAAAAAGATAATTCGCTTGCGCTTGGAAACGGTTTTCGATGCGGATTTTTAGGACTTCTTCATCTTGAAATTATTCAAGAACGCCTTGAACGCGATTATGATCAAGCTGTAATTTTCACAGCGCCATCTGTAAGATATCTTCTGCATCTCACTAGCGGAGAAGATATGTTCATCGATAATCCGTCCGAATACCCTCAGGGAAGAATCAAAGAGGCAGAGGAGCCTTACATCAAAGCATCTATAATAACTCCTGCCGAATATCTTGGTTCAATTATGGCGCTTTGCACGGAAAAACGGGGCTTGCAGACAAATATGCAGTATCTTGATACAAAGCGCGTTGAAATCACTTATGAAATGCCGCTCGCTGAAGTTCTTTTTGATTTTTACGACAGACTTAAAAGCTACAGCCGAGGATATGCGTCATTTGACTACGAAGTCATAGGTTACAGACCGACAGAGCTCGTAAAAGTCGATATTTTGTTAAACGGAAAGATGGTAGATGCTCTTTCTCTGCTGACGTTCCGTCAAAATGCGGTAGACCGTGCTCGCAAAGTCTGTGAACGCCTGAAAGATGAAATTTCACGCCAGCAGTTTAAGATTGCAATTCAAGGTGCTATAGGAAGTCAGGTTATTGCCCGCGAAACTGTAAGCCCTGTCCGAAAAGACGTCCTTGCAAAATGTTACGGCGGTGATATAACTCGTAAACGAAAACTTCTTGAAAAGCAAAAGGAAGGAAAGAAGCGAATGAAGATGATCGGCGATGTTGAGTTGCCTCAGAGTGCGTTCCTTGCGGTTTTAAAAGAAAAAGAAGATTAAAAGATTCTGCTTCATCATGGCAGTTCGGTTTTATGACTTTAATCTACGCTCTCGTTATCTAATCTAAAATCTTCAGGAAAAAGTCTATCTCAGTTCTGATTCTGTTCAAAAACGACTGAGAATAAACAAACTGTGTTCCGTCTGCAAAGTGCAAAAATAAATACTCTCTGCAACAGGCAATTTCAGTTATTTTTTGCTTTAATTCTTCTTCTGAAAGTTTTGTGCCGCTTGTTAAAAGTTTTTTGAGTTTTTGTAAAACTGAGCGTTCATTCGATAAATATTTTTCAATTTCAACACATTGCTTGTCCGAATAACTGTCGGAAAATCTGTTTTTAATGATTTTTATCAGGCGTGAATGCTGTTCTGTCTCTCTTTCTTTCTCATTCTCCGAATTCATGGCTGAATTTTTTGAGTTTTTAAAGACAGGGTTTTCTTTTGTTATTCCAAGTGGAATCCCGCATCTCCCTGCGTCGAACAGATTTTTAATCCTTTCAAAACGGCTGTCAAATATTTTTGCATACGTTTTTAGAGACGGTGTCGTTATAAAAGTTTTATTGTCTTTGCCTTTGATTTTTTCAGCTCCAAATCCAAAAGCAGCTTTATAATTTTGAACGGGAACGAGCTTTGTAGTGTCTATAAGCCTTTGGTCGTGTGCGACTGTCTGTTTCGCGTGAGTTTTGCCAACTGAAAAAGAAAAATCTAGCCCGCACACAAAAACTTTTGTATTTTCATCTTTTCGAAATTTTAGAGCATAGTAGACGGCTGTGATTCCGACAGAGCCAAAAGGAGCGTTTACCGGCGGGAAAAAATCGTTTTGCCTTAGTTTTTCAAAAAAAATTGCATCCGCATATTGAGTCGCAAAAAAAGAAATATTTTTTTTATCTGTAATTCTGCTGATTGTTGAAATAGCCGACAATCCTGCAAATACGTGAACATCTTGAGGTATCCCGATAAACGCCTTTGTTATAATCTGCTGTGATTCTTCAATGAAAACTCCATCAGGGACAATTTTTCTCGCTAGCAGCGGCTGCATCGCAGTGTCTGCGCACAAAATAAAATAATCTGAGAAATCAAAATGGCTGTTTTCTTCTAAAAATATATCAAGACTTTCGCCGGCCCCAAAAACCAATATAGGCTTTTCGACAGTGTTAAAATAAGAGACGAGAGGAGTTGTTTCCCCGAGTATTTTTAAATTTTGGAACAAATCTTTAGAATAGCGCCTTCCAAACTTCGTCAACGTGATTCTGTTTTTCCAAAAAGTCATAATTGATTCACAGCAGGCATCATAAAGCTGATTGTAGAAATCTGTGTGAAACTGAGTTCCTGCCGAAAAATCGATTCTGACTGTCCGTTTGTAAAGACCACTTGAAGCTAAATCGTAAACAGTGTCGGGCAGATTGCTTAATTCTTCCTGCGGCACAAATTTTATTACTTTTTTATCAAAATCAAAGAGAATTGAATTTTTTAGGTTTTCGATAGTGAAATCATAAAGTTCCATGTCATTTTCGCACAAAAACAAAATACAGTTTTCAGGCAATTTCTCATAAAGCTCTTTGAGTCCATAGCATAAAAGAGGTGAAAAACATAATACAATCGTACCAGATAAAATCTGCAGACTGTTTACTGTTTGAATGATAGATTTTGAAGGATTGTATTTTGAATAGAGAAGGCGATTTTGATATGAAACTGAAAAGCCCAGCGAAGTTTGAACAACACCGGGCTTTTGATTTATAGAAGTGTTTTGCAATTATTTTATCATGGAATTGAAATATACGCTCATAACGTTGTTTTTAACTTTGCTGCTTGAAAGAATACTGTTACGGGCACTTTCTTCGTCATAACTCGCAAACTGGCTTTTGTTAGCGTCTGGAGATTCTGCCGATTTATTTTCCGAAGTTGTATATTTAAGGACGATTACGTTGTTGTTCAAAACTATCGGTTTTGAAATTTCTCCTTTTTTAAGAGTGAAAGCAGTTTTTAGGAAGTTTTCATTTGAATCGGCATTTGAAAGTCCTGAAACAGATGTGTCGAGCTTACCAAGGATGCTCAAGTTTCCATAGTTCAACGGGAACGGAGCGATTGTATAGCTCTTTACTGAATGCTTTTTGCACGCTTGTTCAAAATTACCTTTCATTGCGTCTGCAACAAACGCAATAGCTTTATCTGTAAAATAATCTTCTATCACTGTGCTTTCGTAAGTTGTAAGATAAGCGTAAACAGCCTGCTGACTTACTTCTGTGTCGAAATCGGCTTTTTCAACAGGACCGTTATTTTTGAAAATTGAAAAGCCGCTTTTTGTCGCAATAACTTCGCTTACGTCATCTTTAGCTGTTGAAGAAACTTTTTCAAAATCGTCTTTGTTTTCAAGGATGTTTTCAATCTGATACTGATAAGCACCTGTCAGTTTTCCCTGCGTGTCAGAGTATTTTTTATCTGAATATTCGGAAACTGCGTCTTCGAATGTCAGCTCTTTATTGGCGATGCGTTTTACGACAGTCGATGCCGTTGATTTATCTTCAACTGTGATAACCGACATGTCGTATTTGTTGAATTTTTCTGCGTGAGCTTTTCCAAAACTTGCTTTTTCAGATGATGGATAATCGCCCATAGGAAAAAGAGCCATGCTGAATCCGCGTCGTTCCGTATCCATATCTGCAACAAAGTTCAGTTCATTCTCTGCAACTTTAAGTCCAAAAAGCGAATTATTTCCAATCATCTCAGAGCTTGAGCCGAAGTTGTCGGAATAAAAGCGGTCGGCTGTCAAAGAATCTTCCGTAGACTTTACGATTTTTGCTTTTGTTTTATCTGGAGTCTGTTTGTAAAGTTTAGAAGAATATCTTCCGTTTTCATCGTAAAAATATGGCAAAATTTGTCTGTTTACGGCAGATTTTGGGACAACATAGCCACTTGATTTTACCTCATCTTTATAAGCGTAATTTAAAACTGTTGCGTTGAAAGCATTGTTCAAGATTCTAAAGTAACTCGACTGATCAATCTGCTGTCCGTATTGCTGATAAAGCTGTACGTAGCGGTTTACGTAGTCTGTAAATATAGATTCAGGTTCGTTTGTGATTGCTTTTTTGCCGTATTTTCCGTATGTCTCGTAGCCTTGCTGATTTGAACTATTGCCTGTAAAAGCCGGAAGTGCAATAAAACAAAATGCACTGATCAAAAGAACAATTATTGAACCAATTGTGTATGCAATATTTTTTTTCATTATGAAGTCCTTGTTTTATTAATTTTAAAATAGTGGGCTAATATTATCACATAATCTATGTGAAGTCCAGCGATAATTTTAGCGTGTTGAAATACAGTGCTAATCTTTAGCGTCACTAAAGCGATTTTACAATAATCGTTGCTTTTGCTTTAAAATTACTTATATTTGTAGAATCCTTCGCCCGCATTTACACCGAGTTTTCCTTCATCAATGTATTTTTTGAGCATTTTTCCTATCGCTTTGAAATTAAACGGCGCAAGGAATGACGGAATCTTTTCAAAGCGCTTGTTTATGTTTGCAACTGTAGTTAGCCCGACGATATCAAGAATCTGGAACGGTCCTTTTGGAGCTCCTGTCCCGATTGTCCAAGCTTTGTCGATACTCTCAGGATCGGAAATGTCGGTTGCGTAAAGATCCATAGCGGCACTCAAAAATGGAACGAGCATTGAATTCAAAAGATAACCGGCTTTTTCTTTGTGAACAGGAAGAGGAACCATTCTGATTTCTTTTGCAAATTCAATCACTGCGTCAAAATATTTTTTATCGGTTATCGGCTGAGCCATAACTTCTGCGGTGTTGCAGTACCAAATATCGTTCGCAAAATGAAGAGAAAGATATTTTTCCGGGTGTTTAGTAAATTTTGCAAACTCTGAAGGAAGCAAAGTCGATGAATTTGTAACGACGATCGTTTTTTCTTCCGTGAACGGTGCAAGTTTTTTGTAAAAATCGATTTTTTGTTTTTTGTCTTCCGCCATCGACTCGATTATTAAATCTGCATCTGCAACTGCTTTTTGTAAATCAAGCTCAATCTTTATTCCCGAATACGCTTTTTGGATTTTTGCGAGGCATTCTTCTTTGTTGAAATTTTCTTTGTCGGCAAGCCCATAACTCCAAGCTCTAGGATTATCGCCATCCGAAGCCATTTTTTCAACAGCGGCTTCGTACTTTTTTTTCACGCTATCAAGTTTCGGCTGAGTTCTTCCAATACTTCCCTGACTTCTCAGCCAGATTGTGACATCAAAACCGCAATAAGCTGTTTGAAAAGCGATTTGACTTCCGAGTACGCCGCCACCGGCAACAACAATTTTCTTCATAATTATACTCCATATTTTATTTTTCAGATTTTTTGATGGCAAACTCCAAAATCGAAATTTGCAAAAAAACGTTTTCGCTATATTTTAAATGCACCTTTTGTTTTAGTCCAGCATTTTTGACTTCAATCTTTATGTGCTTTATGTGCGGTTTGTGACAAGTTTACATTTTGCTTCATAGCGTGCGATTGCTTCTTCTATTAAAAGCTTTATGAGAGCGTTGAATTTTAGCCCGGCTGCATCGCAGAGTTTTGGGAACATGCTGATTGGAGTAAAGCCCGGCATTGTGTTGATTTCATTGAGATAAACTTGTTTCGTATTGCGTTCAATAAAAAAATCAACTCTGGCAAGTCCTGTCGTATCGAGCACTTTGTAGGCAGCGCACGCGGTTTTTCTGATTTTTTCCAAATCGTTTTCTGAAAGAGCAGCCGGAATCAAAAATTCTGCGCCGTCAGGGTCGTTGTATTTTGCATCAAAATCGTAAAAAGTGTGAGTTGGAATTATTTCTCCAGGAATATATGCAACTACATCTTCAATATCGCTGTCTGCCGGATAAGTAACTGAGTTTCCTGTAACGCTGCATTCTATTTCGCGCGCATTGATAGATTTTTCAATCAAAACTTTGTCGTCCCACTCGAATGCTTCCATTATGGCAAATGAAAGCTCTTTTCTGTTTGATGCTTTAGACGCTCCGTTTGAACTTCCTGCACAGCACGGTTTTACAAACATCGGATATCCGAGTTCTTTTTCTGTGTCTTCTATAACCGCATCATAAACAACAGAGTCGAGCACTACACAGCGTTTTATGCAGACATAAGGGACTACAGGAAGCCCCACGCTCTGCCATATCATTTTTGTTTTTTCTTTATCCATAGTGATTGCCGATGCCGTATGTGAACAGCCAACGTATGGAATATCAGCCATTTCAAAAAGCCCTTGTATTGTTCCGTCTTCGCCATAAGTTCCGTGAAGGGCAGGGAAAACAACATCAACGTTAAGAGGCTTTCCTTCTACAACAAAAGATGCTTTTTTTGCACCGGGAACGAGGCTTACAATTTTACTTTCATCGGTCTTAATTACAAACGATGCTTTATCATCTTTGCATATTCGTTCGTATTCGGAATCTTCTTGGAGGTACCATTTTCCGTTTTTAGTGATTCCAATCAGTATAACGCGGTTGCTTTTGTCTATACCACGCGTGATTGCTGCTGCGGTAACCAAACTGACTTCATGTTCACCCGAACGTCCGCCATATATTACACAAATATTCATTTCTATATTTCCCCTATACTTATAGTCTTAATTTTATTTTATTCCGAGTTGGTAAGCACTCTAGTTCCTCGAACACCCTAGTTCCTTGAGCGCTTTTTTTGCTTCTGAAATCTCATCGTATGGCATTACATGGTCTTTGTAGATTATGCTGTTTTCGTGTGATTTTCCGAGCAAAAGAACGATGTCGCCTTTTCCTGCCATTTTGAAAGTTTCGCGGATTGCCTGCTGCCTGTCGTGAATTATAAAAAGATTTTCGCCGATAACTTTTCCTTCTTTTTCAGCTCCTTCTGCGATCATCTTAAGAAGTTCTACAGGGTCTTCTCCGCGCGGATCTTCATCTGCAAGGACTACAACGTCGCAAAACTTCGCCGCAATCTGCCCTTGAAGAGGCCTTTTTGTAAGGTCTCGTTCGCCACCGCTCCCAAATAATGCAAACATTCGCCCGCTGCATCTTTTTTTTAGCGGAGGAAATATTGTTTCAAAGCTTGAAGGAGTGTGAGCGTAATCTACAATTAGCTCAAACGGCTGACCTTCGTCAATAACTGTCATCCGCCCTTTAATCGGCGTCAGTTCACCGGTTTTTTCAGCTATTTTTTCAAACGGAAGTTCTGTAACACTGCTTACAGCGATGATCGATGCCATGATGTTGTATGCATTAAATGCTCCTGGAAGATTTGCGCGAACTGAAAAATGAGTGTGCTCGCGCGGAATAACTGCGTCGTAATTCTCAGGATAAAATGCCGAAGTTCCGTCTGCGTCTATGTCGAACGTAAGTCCATACGTTGCCGAGGCGATATTTCGTCCTTTCATATAGCGTAGATTTTTTGGGATTTCAGGGAGCGGAATTGCATTTGCTCCAGATTCCGCAGCCGATTTTCCTGCTTTCCCACCTGTCGTAAAACCGTAAACATTTTTTTTCGTAGCTTCAATAAAATATTTTGCGGAAGGGTCTTCAAGATTTACAACGCCGATAGAGTTGATTTTTTTCTTTTCGCCGGCAATTGTCTTTATATGGTTATGTTTATCGAGCATTCTGAAAAGGTTAGCCTTATCACTGCGATAAGTTTCAAAGTTTTTGTGAAACTCAAGGTGCTCAAGCGTAACGTTCATAAAAACTCCGCAGTCAAAGATAATGTTTCCACATCTGTTTAATTTTGAAGATAGCCCGTGCGAAGAAGATTCAATCACTGCGTAAGTGCATCCGTTTTGGAGCATTTCATTTAAGTGATGTTGAATAACAGGGGACTCCGGTGTTGTCTGATGCTGAGGATTCGGAAGAGCATCGTCGCCAAAAGAATATTCAACAGTCGATATAAATCCAGCTTTGTAACCGCATGCCCGAAGATATTGCCAGATAAAACTCACAGTTGAAGATTTTCCTTCAGTCCCAGTAACTCCGATTACGATTAAGCGCTCAGACGGATTGTCATAAAAACATGCTGAAACCGGAGCCATTGCAAAACGTGAGTCCGGGACATTTATTAAAACTGGAGCAAATTTTGTCTTTTCATCTGAAAGTCCGTTTTCGATCGTCCGTTTTATTATCGCAGTTGCAACATCTTTTTTTTGAGAAGGAGAAAGTTCCCCTTGAAAAACAACAGCATTTGCACCTGCAAGAATCGCCTGCTCTATAAAAAGGTTTCCGTCAGTATGCGTGCCCGGAAGTGCAAAAAAAAGAGAATTTTTTGAAACTTCACGAGAATCAAAAACAAGGTTGGAAATCGGAATGTCGTTTATTTCAGAAAGGTCTGTAATTTCAGAACCGTCGACTGCAACGATTGTATTTTTAAAAGCCGGAAGCAATTGAGAAAGCAACTTAGTCATAGCCAGATTATAACGTTTATCTTGATTTA
Organism: Treponema sp. Marseille-Q3903; assembly: GCF_014334335.1. Classification (NCBI taxonomy): domain Bacteria; kingdom Pseudomonadati; phylum Spirochaetota; class Spirochaetia; order Treponematales; family Treponemataceae; genus Treponema; species Treponema sp. Marseille-Q3903. The sequence goes on along the minus strand of NZ_JACSEU010000001.1, from coordinate 1,937,708 downwards.
AGTGAAGAAGTCGCATAGTATTTGAAATTAGAGGTTTTGTTTACGAGGCGAGCGCTCATTCAAGTTTGCCGCTGCATTCGGATTTTGCGACAACATTCGGATTTTATGTCAGCTCATTTTGAAGTTTTCATTTTGAAGTTTTTTGACTTTTTTAATCCGCAAATTTCCTTTCCAAAAAAAATTATCTGCTTCTACTTTTCCGCTATCTTTTAGTTGTTTTACAATTTGAGCGCTTTCTCCATGCGTCCAAATATTTACGCCAACTGATTTTCTGTCTTTTGCGTTGAGTTTTTGAAACAGCTCTTTTTCAATATCGTTTTCACTGTAAAAATTGCGGTTCTTTTTTACGATTGAATACGTCTCTTGCCAATCTGCAACATATCTTGCTTTTTCAAGTTTGCGGCGATACATTATTTTTTTTATTATAGGTAGGTTGTCTGCTTTATGGTATTTTTCACGTGCGCTGCAGATGTCACAGCCGCTGCAAACTGCTTTTTCTGCACCAAGTGCGTCTAGCAGAACTTGACGGCGGCATTCAGTCGTTTCTGCAAATTCTCTAATCGATGCTTGCCGGGAATTTTTGTCAAAGACAGAATAATCCAATGAATCTTGAAGGCTCCATAAAAGTATCGCTTTTGCAACGCTTCCGTCTCTTCCTCCGCGCCCTGCTTCTTGAATGTATGCTTCTGCCGTTGCAGGCGCTTCAAGATGAACTACAGTTTTTATATCTTTTTTATCAACGCCCATTCCGTATGCGCATGTTGCACATAAAACGCCGTCTTTGCTGTTGTAAAACCACTGTTCTGTTTCCGTTTTTTCTTCTTTTGTCAGGCCTGCATGATAAAAACGCGATGTTCCGTGCCCAAAACATATATTTAATTCATGAGACATATCTTCCGATTTGTTTCGTGTTCCGCAAAAAATAATCATAGGGCGGAGTTCTTCTTTTGCGAGCACGAGAGCTTCTTTTTTCTTAGCTGACGTATAGCGGACAAAATAGTGGATATTTTGACGGTCGCTTTCACTTCTTACAATGTGAGCTTCGCCATCGAATAAAATTTCCGCAACTCTGGAAAGCACAAGAGGCGACGCCGTCGCTGTAAATGCTGTTATAACAGGCGGAGCAATCTTTTTGATTATTTTACCGAGTTCAAGATAAGCCGGTCTAAAAGAATCTCCCCATTCGGAAACGCAGTGTGCTTCATCTATCGCAATGTGGCTGATGCCTGTAAGGGCAAGCTGTTCAAGCAGTTTTTCGCTTTGCAAAACTTCAGGATTTGCAAGGATTATTCTAGCGCCATCTTTGATTTTCTGAAAATTTGTTTTGTGCTCTTCCTCAGTCTGACCGCCGCGAAAAACGACGCATTCGAGATTTCCTTCTTCCATGCGCCGTTGCTGGTCAGCCATTAGCGCAACAAGAGGGTAAATAACTAAAGTCGGACCATCAAGCAAAATGGCAGGAACTTGAAAGCATAATGATTTTCCGGCTCCTGTAGGCAAAAGCACAATCTGACGCCCTTTGCAGCAAGAATCATCATCGCTTAAATCTTCAGCGCCGCCGTAATTATCATCAGATTTTTTTTCTATACGCTTCGATTTTTGATACTCAAATGCGTCGAGTATATTTGCAACTACAAGTCTCTGCCACGGATACATGTATTTGATTCCAAAATTATCATGAGCGGTAAATGCAACATAATCATCACTTTGAGCTTCAACGCTTTCAATCAATTTTTCAATTTCTGTCTGTGTTTCCATACATATATAATGGTCACAGATGTGATATTTTAGGAAGTTTACGATGTTTTAGAAGCGCTTTTATCTTCTTCTTCGGATTCAGCGTTTTCTTCTTTTTTTTCTTCAGGAGCTTGCGGTGGAGAAGATTTCGGTGCTTTTCGTTTTCTTGGTCTAGGCGGCTTTTTTTTATAAGTTGTCACAAATTTCGCAAATTCAATCACAATTATCATAACGGCAATTGTGCCTATTACGCGAAAATCTTTTAAAACGCTAAAAATAAGCGAAAAATATTCTTTGAACGACATATCTTTTTATCGGAATAATGGGCTGTGATGTTTAGTTGCGAATCACACCAATTTCTTCTATAATCAGTTTATGACTGGAATTATTGATTTTAATGCTGGAAATATCACAAGCCTTGAACGCTCTCTTGATTATCTTAAAATTAAATATATTAGCTCAAAAAATCCAGAAGAGTTAAAAGATTGCGACAAATTTATTTTCCCAGGAGATGGAGACGATTCTTACGCGATGAACCAGCTCAAAGCGAGTGGATTTGATGATTTTGTAAAAAAGCAAGTGGCAGATGGGAAAAAATTGCTTGGGATATGCGTCGGTTCTCAGATAATATTTGAAAAAACAGAAGAAGGAAATGCGGCTTGTCTTGGACTTGTTGAAGGAAATATCAGACATTTTTATTCGATAGAGCCGGGAATGAAAGAACAAAAAATCAAAGTTCCGCAGATTGGCTGGAATAATATTACTTTTGAAAATGGCGATTGTCAGATTTTAAAAGGTGTTCAAAACAATTCCGATGTTTATTTTGTCCACTCATACGTCATTTGCCCGACTTGTAAATCCGTTGTAAAAGCGTACACAGAATATGGAATAAAAGTTCCAGCGGTAATTCAAAAAGACAATATATTCGCATGTCAATTCCATCCGGAAAAATCCGGGCAAACAGGATTGAAGATAATCGAAAATTTCTGTAATTTGACATGATTTTGAGATGCGGAATGCGGGACGCTTTTATTAGAGTCGCCGCTGAATAAGGAAATATATGCTGAAAAAACGAATAATTATTTGCCTTGACGTAAAAGACGGTCGCACCACAAAAGGTGTGAAGTTTCAAAACAATATCGATATTGGAGACCCTGTTGAGATGGCAGCAGAATATTACAGACAGGGCGTAGATGAACTTGTGTTTTACGATATCATGGCTTCTGCCAGAGGACGCGGTCCAATTCTCGAGCTGATTTCAAAAGTCGCTTCCCAAGTTTTCATCCCGTTTTGTGTCGGCGGCGGAATAGGAACAATCGACGACATACGCTCCACAATCTTAGCAGGCGCTGAAAAAGTTTCGCTGAACAGTCAGGCTGTAAAAAATCCGAATCTTATAACAGAAGGCGCACGCGTTTTTGGCAATCAAAGCATTGTGCTTGGGATGGACGTTCGCAGCGACAATTCAAAACCAAGCGGTTACGGCACAACAATAAACGGTGGTCGTGTAGACACCGGATTAGATGCTCTTGAATGGGCAAAAAAATGCGTGAAACTCGGCGCTGGTGAAATTGTTTTAAACTCAATGGATGCAGATGGAACTAAAAACGGTTACGATATAGAGTTGACAAAACTGATCTCTGAAAATGTCTCAGTCCCAGTGATTGCGAGCGGCGGCGGCGGGACACCTCAACATCTTGCTCAAGTCCTTACTGAAGGCAAAGCCGATGCAGCTCTCATTGCGACAATGGTTCACAGCAAAAAATACACAGTCGATGGAATAAAAAAAGAGCTTGGTGCGATGGGAGTTCCAGTCAGAACACAAGGAGAATCATGATGAAAAGGTTTGTCGCTGTAATTTTATTTTCTTTAGGATTTTTTGCCATTGCCGCAGAAAATTCCGTGCTTTTTAAGTTTAAGCACAAAAAAGGAGATTCGGTTTCGCACGTTTCTACAGTTTCCGAAGAAGCATACATAAACGGATATAGGGTAAATTACACTCGTTTTGTAAACAGAACTTCTACGACTGTAGTCGATGTATTTGAAAACGAAGATGCGCAACTCAATACAAAATACATGACAACTCAGGAGACAAACAGCTCTTTTGGTTCAAGTTACAAACTCGACGAAGAAGATTATGTCAACATAAAAAGGACAACATCAGGAATGCTCTACGATTCCGATAACGCTTTTTTGCCAACAGTTCGAAACGTTCCTTCTTTCCCTGATTATCCTGTAAAAATAGGTGAATCGTGGAATAGCAAAGGTCTTGAAGTACACGACTGCCGCCAGCTTTTTAAGATGACGGATGCAATCGAGATTCCTTTTACTGCGACTTATACTTATGTCGACGACGACAATTCTTCAGGAAGCGCGCTTCAGATAATAGAAGTTTACTACGAATTGAATGATGAATCATATAGAAAGAATTCGTACCGCAATTCGACTTATCTAAAGACATTTGGTTATGCAAAACAAAAGTTGTTTTGGGACAACGAAAAAGGCGAGCTTTCACACTATGAAGAAGAATTTGAAATCAAAATGTATGATATAAAGCGAAATGAGTATCTTTATCACGGGATTTCTCAAGGTGAAGTTATAGAATATCATTCAGTGAACGACGACAAAAACATAAAAAAAGTTCAGGATTCTGTCGAAAAAATGAAACTCGACAACGTCTCTGTAAAGCGCGGCGAAAAAGGTCTTACAATCAGCCTCGACGCAATTCAGTTTGAACCGGACTCGAATATCCTCAGGGCGTCGGAAAAGAAGAAACTTGAAAAAATCGCTGAAATCTTAAAAGAGTTCTCAAATGATCTGTTGATTACGGGGCATTGTGCAGATCGAGGTTCCGAAAAATCACGGAAACTGCTTTCCGAACAGAGAGCATACAGCGTTGCAAATTATCTTGAGTCGCTTGGAGTCCGCGATAAAAAACACATTTATACTCAGGGAAAAGGCTCAAGCGAAGCAGTCGCAAGCAACGCAACGGAAGAGGGGCGTGCAAAAAACAGACGTGTCGAAATCACAATCATGGATTAAAATACTGTTCTAAAATCTCTATGCTTTGTAAAAATAAAGCATATTGTTTTTCATCTCAAACTTGATCTCGTGGGCATCGTGCATGACGGAGATATATGAACGCACTGTTGAACTTATCAGTGCGAATTGGCTGACTGTCATTTCTAAATAATTTTTATCGGCAACATATTTTACGAGCTGGTCAGCAGTCATCTTTTTCCCGCTTTCTAGAGCGTTTAATATACACATCCTTGTAGAAAGTATTGCAATTTTATTCAGCTCCGCAGCTTCGTTTATGTTTTTTCTAAGAAAATCGCCGTGGCTTGGAATACACCAGTCGACGTTTTTAATTTCACAGAGTTTATCGAGAGACTGCATAAATTCGTCAGGGTTTATGATCAAAGGGATCCAGTACCTGCCGATTTCGTCGCGTGGGAAAATCGCATCTCCGGCAAAAATAACTTTTTTTCCTCGTTTATCGCTTATTATGACGCCCATGCTTGAGTTTGTGTGACCTGGGAGCTCTATAAAGTTGATTTTTCTGCCGCCGGAAATATCAATTTCTAATTTTTCAGAAATAATTTTGTCCACAAAAGTCTGCGCCGGTTTAAAATAAAGTGTGCGAAGTTCATGAGGAGGATAGCCGCCCCAGAGAACAGCACTTTGAACAATTGGAGTTTCCATAGCTCCTTGTTCACCTTTTGCTGCATAGATAAGGCTTCCTGTGTGCTCTTTTAGGTAATTGTGTCCGCCGCAGTGGTCGGGATGTGAGTGCGTTGTCAAAAGCCCTACAAGTTTAAAAGTACATCCTTGCTGCTCAAAAAAAGCAGTCAAAACGTCAAGAATGTACTCCGAATCAATTTCTGTACAGCCGGAGTCAACAAGATAAATTTCTTTTTCCGGAGAGTCACCGCTTATTATAACACCTACGTTCGTGTTTCCAGGTATGACATAAACTCCAGACGCTAATTCTATTATCTTTGCCGAAATGTTATCCATTTGATTCCTTTTGCTTTGCCGGAATATCTTAAATCAGATTTCTAGATATTCTTTGCCTTTGCAATATTTTTTATTGTGTAGTCATATTTATGTTCATTGATTGTGAACTTGACATTATCGCCTGCTTTTTTATCAAGTATTGCATTTCCAAATGGTGACATGTAAGAAATCACATTGTTTTCCGGATCAGATTCCCAAGGACCGAGAATTGTAAACACTTCGTCTTTATTATCAATGTTGTTGTGCATTGTAACAACTGTTGCAAATGAGACAAAAGATGTTGTGCTTGTAGTCGGGTCAAAGATAACAGCTCTGTTGAGTTCTTCTGTAAGTTTTGCAAGAGTGTGCTCTAGATAATGCTTTCGCTCTTTTGCAGCTTGATATTCTGCGTTTTCTTTCAAGTCGCCTTTTGCCTTTGCGTCGGCAAGGTCTTTTTTATTATTTTCAAGTTCAACATTTTTGATATTGTCGATTTCGGCTTTCTTTTCTGCAAGTTTTTTAGAAGTTACAATCATACCTTTTGGCTGCAAAGATTTTTCTTCAGAAGCGACGCGGAACTTAAAGTCCGGGTATTTAGATAAAATCTTGTTGCGCGCATCAGATTTATATGAAGGATCGAAATCAACGATATCGTCGATCAGAGTGTACATCTTTTTTACAAAGTCTTCGGAACCGCCGAACATGTATTCAAATACATCAGGGTTATCAAAGAGAAGCGATGTTGCATTCTTGTTGATTTTCTTGTTTTCCGTTGAATTTACATGATTGTTGATTTCGCGGAACGTGAGCTCAATAATGTTGATGATAGTGATTATCTGCTTGTCGAGAGAAATATCGGCGTTTTTATACCATTCTTTTTCTCGGCATTTTTCAAAGAAAAAGAGGACAGTTTCGCGATAATCTTTGTACATGTCAAACGCTGTCCTTACAAATTTCTGTAAATCTTCCGTATAGCCGTTGTCGATTAGTTCTTTAAGGAGTTTCTCGTTCAGAACTGTAGGGAACAATTTTATGTACTGAACGTTCCAGTCAGGAAGCATCTTAATTGCAGCGAGGAATTCTTCGCGAAGGTTTGTATTCTTAGAATCTTTTAGACGAGTGTATATTTCTCTAGGATCTTCGATTCTGTTATAAATTTCCGCAAAAGTCTCTTTTACAGGATAAGCGAGATTTTTGTCTATTGCGCTTATGTGTTTTACGATGAGGTAAGATGCAAGAACTTGCTCTGTAACTTTGGAAATATTGTTGAGGAAGCCTGTAAAATATGAATACATTTCTGTAAACAGTTCGCTTGAGTTGTCGGTTTCATCTTCTTCAAAATATTTCATGAGGATGTCTACGCGTGCAAAAAACTGTTTCTGCGCTTTAAATTCGCTTGAAAGTTTTTCACCGAGAGTTATTTCTCCGTCGCGGACTATGTACATTGAATTGTCGTTTGGATTTACCCCGAATTTAGGATTTGTCGCCAGCTCTTTTTTTGCTTTTGCGCTCCATGAAGTCCATTCGCCTTGTTTGAGAATCGAAGCGTTCGGATTATCAGGAATATACAACTCCGCTTTTATGCGTTTGAAATCACAGTTGTTGTCAAAACTCTTGATGATAATTTCAAGAGCTTTTGCAGGATCTTTTTTGATTTCAGCTGAAAGAACATCTTTTTTCATCGTCGCTTTTTTTACCCAGATGTGATCTTTTGAAAGAGGCTTAAGAGCCGTCACAGCCATTGAAAGCTTCATCTGACGTGGGTCATCTTTTCTTCCAAAATAAATATAAAGATTGTCTTTATCTTGTTTTCCTATTACGCCAACGCCCCAGTTTCTGTGGAAAATGTAGTTGCCTTTGTCAAAAGCTATGTGTTTTTCAAAGTCATTTATAGCTACAAAAACGTCGCGGTAATTTTTTTCAAGGTTAGATGCATCAATGTACTCTTTGAGACGGGCATGTTTAGCATATTTTTGGCGGAAACATTCCGTTATCTTTTTGCGAGCCCAGTCATCTTTAGGATCAATCTCAAGATTCTGCTTTAGAATCATGATTGCAGTGTCCCATTTTTTATTTTTTTCGTACCAGTCGTAGAGTTCTTGCATCAAGATAGTTGTTTTTATTTCACCCATCATTTTAGCAATTTTGCTGCGAATCATCTGAAATGTTTCAATTTTTTCAGGAATGAACTGAACGAGTTTTGTCCAAACTTCTTTTACGGCGTTATAATTTCCGTTGTTTATGAAGCGGATAATTGATTTTTTGTAATAATTTATAGCGTTTTCTCTGTTTCCGGCATTTTCATAATGCTCAGCGAGGACTTTAGCAAGGTTTGCTTCTTCAATATCGATTTTTACGATTTTTTCATAAAGTCCCCATACTTTTTCATTGTTTTCTGCGAGATAACTTTGCGCGAGAGTTCTAAGTGCAAACCTGTTATTCGGATCATCTTCGAGAATGCTTTCACAAAGGTAAGTCACGATGTTTTCTTTGTGGTTTTTCTGAAAAATGTCAACAAGAGTCATGAGGTTAGAGTTGTCGATTGACCCTTTCTGCAAATCAAGAATTCCGCAGATGTAAAGTGCTATGATACTGTCTTTTGAATGTGTTAGGTGTTCTGTACAAACAGCCTGTATATCTTTTATGCAGTTTTCGTTGCGAGCCTGCTCAACGATATTTGCAAGTTCTTTTAGATTGTTTTGAGTGTAATTGCTAATTGTCGCTCTTGTCCATGTTTCTTCTTTCAACATGTCCTGAATTGACTGAATTAAATCTGCCATCTTAATCTCCTTAAAATTGGAAAACTCCCTTTGATTTTGAATTAAAGTTTTCTATTTTGTATATGCTTCGTATATGGAAGAATCCAAAATTTTAATCTTTACTAAAACTTCACTAATCTTAGCCTGATTTTCGTTTGCTAAGTCATAATGATCCATAAGCCAGAAATAACAATTTAGCAGACGAGGAACAAGAATTTCGCTCTTGCACGAAGGGTCATTTATCTCGTTTTCCAATGCAAAAATGTCTTTTTTTAGTCTGGCGACTTCCTGAGAAGTCAACTCTCGTTTTATATTGAAAACTCCGCTGAGGACGCCGTAAATCGGAATCCAGTATCGAAGTTCTTTTCCCGAATAACCTTTTTTTTCTGTCCGCTCAATAAGGCACTTTATGAGCTGCGAATCAAGAAAATCCAAATCAATGCTGTCGGGGTCATTAAAAAATGCTTCCCTGAACAGGACTTTCCCAATCTTGTCATCTCCGCAAAGAGAATAGCAATCTGCAAGTTCCGCAATAACCGAAGCAAGATTCGGGCAGATTTTGTTTGCTTCTGTCAGAAAAACCCTTGCGTTCTCAAAATCTCCAAGTTTTTTGTAACAAATTCCCGCTTTTCGATAGATTTCTGCTTTCTGTTGCGGGTCTCTTTCTTCCAGTAATTTGTTGAACTCGGCGAGAGCGTTTGTAAAAAATCCCTGCTGAACCGCAATCAATGCCGGCTCAAAACAGCTGTTTTCCCTTGAAATGTAATGCTGAAAAGTTTTCCATTCCAAAAGAATATTTTCGCTGCGCTCGTAAGAGTCTTCAATTTCTCTCAGACGTTTAATGGAATCAATCCAAAAGATACAGCACTTATTAGTGTATATAAGTTCCCTATTTTCCAGTTCAGTTTCAAATAAGGTACTTATAATTCTCTGTGCTTCAAAAGGATTCCCTTGCTTTAAAAAGTTCAGAGCATCTTTTAAGCTGTCTTTCGTTTGAATCTCCATAAGGTCTGAATTCAATTTTATACAAAAACGAGTTTATTAGTCAATCAAAAAATATACAAAAATAAAAATTTTGGGATAAAGTTTATACATCTAACGTTTGAATCTGTCAAGTATTTTTTTTATTTTGTGTATTTTTAACTAATCCGTAAGCGATTTTGTCTCTTGCAATGGAGGTATGAATTATATGGACTAGAATAAGCTACAAGTGATGTGCCAGATTGTAGACTGATATCAGTCTGTTTTCTTGAAAATCCGCTTTGTTTCTGTTAAAATACTTACAAATGAAAACTCCAGTTTTAGCTCCGTCACTTTTATCTGCTGATTTTAGCAATCTTGAAAGTGCAATCAAACAAATAGAGAACAACGGCGGTTCTGTAGTTCACATCGATGTGATGGACGGCCATTTTGTACCTGAAATCACGTACGGTCAGCCTGTCGTTCGTTCAATTAGAAACTTGACAAAACTTCCTTTTGACGTACATCTTATGGTCGAGAAACCTGAAAATCATATTGTTTCATTTGCAGATGCCGGCGCAGATTGGATTACTTTTCATATTGAAGCAACTGCGCATTCTCACCGTCTTATTCAGATGATTCACGAACGAGGATTAAAGGCAGGCGTTTCAATTTGTCCGGGAACTTCCGTATCTGCACTGTCGGAAATCCTTGAATATGCCGATATTATATTAGTGATGACTGTAAATCCGGGCTGGGGTGGACAGAAATTTATTGAATCTTGTGCAGACAAGGTGGCAGAACTGAAAAAAATCAGAGCGGAACACAATTACAATTATTTAATTTCTGTAGATGGCGGCATAAATAATGATACCCTAAAAACTGTTTTAGATGCCGGTGCCGATGTAATTGTTTCCGGTTCCTCATTTTTTAACGGAAGCCTCAAGTGGAATTAGTGGAGTTTAGCTTTTTATGAAAAAAATTATCGCGGCGGCGATCCTTACACTGTCAGCTTTATTTTCTATCTTTGCAGCATCATCTGAATCTGCCGTTTCTGCCTTTGTTGAAGGTTGCAAAGCGTATGCCGAAGGAGATTGGCAGTCTGCAAAATTTATGCTGCGAAAAGCTGTCTATTATCCCGAAAACTTAAATCCTGACGTTTATTATATGCTGATTACATCTGAAGTGTACGATTCTGATTACAAAAGCGCCCTCGAAGATTGCGATATATACATTGAAAATTTTCCGGACACAATCTACTATCCGTACATCTGCTATCAAAAAGGAAAACTTTTATACAATCTCGGTGAATATGAAAAAGCGATAATAACTTTGAGCGATTTTTGCCATCAAAATGAAAAAAATGAACTGTATTCGTATGCTCTTTTCTATATTGGCGAGTCTCTTTTTGCATGCTATAAATACGATGAAGCGGAGCAGATTTTTGTCAGAATCGTCACGGAATATCCAGATTCTCCAAAGACGTCGGCTGCACAATACAGGATCGATACGATTTTGCAGCGCACTCGTGAAGAAAAACTTCTTTATCTTCTTAAACAGACTGGAGAAGAATATCTTTCTGCAAAAGAAGAGTATGAAAAACAGCTTAGGCTTTACAATTCTGAAGGAATAGATTTGACAAAACAAAGGCTTGTTGAAGCGCAATCTAAAAATGAACAACTTGAAGCTGAAATAGCAGAGCTTCAGTCAAAAATTACGTCTCTCGAAGCTGAAAAAGCGGCGGAAAAAGTTGACGTGCCTGAGTCGGAGCCTTACGATGAACGGACGGAGCAGATTAGAATATTGAAAAAGAAAGCCCAAGAAGCGCAGAAAATTCTTAATCAGCGAAATCAGGGAAAAAGTGAGGAAAATGATGAGCAAAAATAAATTATTGTTTTCTACAGCTGTCATTTCAATTTTATTTGGGCTTGTTTCATGTAAATCGGCTGATGTCGTTGAAAAAAGCGAAGTTAAAAACGAAGCCGTAAAACAGGATGACAAAAATACCGAAGATAAAAATTACACAAGCTGGATTGAGTCTGCGAAAGAAGGCAATCGTCTCAAAAGCGGAATTATTCGGATTAAGACAAAACCTCACCTCGGGACGTTCAACATCGGAGTTATCAACGACGACAATAAAGATGTTTCAGTTTTGTCGTCTTCAAACGAATATACATCGACATCGTTGTATCTGAAAACTTCAAAAAAAATCTATAAATTGACAGCCGGTTCAGGTGTTTACACAAAATCTTTTGTCGGGAAAAATGCGATAAGGCTATTATACAATATTCCAAAAGTAGCAGATGTCGCTGTTGATATGTATTGCTTCCCTTCTGAAACTCCCGGCGATGACGATATGATTAGAGTGACTGCTACGATAACAAATAAAGGGAAAAAAAATGAGACTTTTTCTTTGAAGGCGATTTTAGATACTGTGCTCGGAGAATCTGATAAATATCATTTTTACACTTCAGATGGGATGCCTGTCAAAAATGAAGTTATGTTCAGGACTATGCAAAATCAAAAATGGGTTTTGTCAAAAAATGAGTTGGCATCGATGCAGCTTTTGTTTGACGGCAGCGACTGCACAGCCCCGTCTCTTGTCGCTCTTGCAAACTATTCGACTTTAGAAAAGAGGAGCTGGGAACCGGACATGCTGAGTTACAGAGCTTTTGATACAGTTCTTTCATACAACAATTCTGCTGTAGGTGTAATTTGGCAAGAATCAAAAATAGCTCCTCTCGAAACTTCTAAAAATGTGTTTTATATAGCGCTCGCTTCTGATTTAAGAAAACCGAATGGCGATAAATATTTATTTCACGAAGAATATCTTGAAGATGAAGAAACTGAAAAAACAAAAGTTCAGAGTACGCAAAAAATGGGTGAACCTGCTGATGTGCTCGAGATAACTCCTTCTAAGCCTGAAGTTTCGGAAAGCGTAGATTTTACTGTAAAAAAACTGGGAAAGGAACAGCTTTCTCCTGAATATGTTCAGGCTCTTCTCGATAAAATAGCATCGCTTGAAGAAAATAAACCTGATATAAACAGAGAAGAACTTCTACAGCTTAACGCAGAGTTAGATGCAATCCTTGAAGCATTGAGGCAGCAATAATTTTTATGGCGAAAGATGTGTTGAGCCTTGCGTGGCAGGATATGAAAAGAAGGCGTTTTGCAACCGCCATCAAACGCCTCGAAGCTCGTGCAGATATCTATGAAGGAAATTTTGAATATTATCTTATTCTTGGCATTGCATGTCTTTATGTAGGAGATATCGGTTCGTCTTCGTCGTATTTCCAAAGGGCAAGGAAAATAAGGCTTACGGAAACACGGCTTTTGCTCGGGCAGGCTGCAATTTTTTTGCGACGTGGAGACACTGCACGCGCTCTTCAATACTACCTTGAAATAAGAGAAAATGAGCCTCAGAATAAAACGGCAGCTAACGCAATGGAGTTTATAAGACTTCACGGTGATTACGATACGATATGTCGTTGGGTCGACACCGGCAGAATAGAGCAATTTTATCCGCCGTTAGGTCCAAATCCTGATAAAATTTTGCTGACTGCAATTCCAATCATCGCATGTATGATTGGTGCCATTTTTGCGCTTATCTTTTTTCCAAAATTTTCAAAGGCCGGGAATTACAGAGGTCCACGCGTAGATTTGAGCCGCCTTGAACTTTCTTTAGATGAAAAAACTGACGCTAAAGAAAAAGATTTGACAACTCAATCTTACAAATACATCCTTTCAAATAAAGAGATAACGAAACGCTACAATGATGCTCTTATGTATTTTCAAAATCACCGAGACAATGCTGCTCAAATTGAAGTGAATGTAATTTTGAATTCAGACGCTTCTCTTGCTATCAAGCAAAAAGCTCGCATATTGATGGGGTATTTTGAAATCCCTGATTTTGACTCTATCACTGATGTTCCGTCTTATTCCGATGTTTTGTCAAATTCCGCACTTTACCTTGATTGCTGGGTAGTGTGGGGTGGAAAAATCTCAAATGCGGTCACAAATGAAAACGGTTTTTATTCTTGTGATTTGCTTGTTGGTGACCAGACTCTTTCTAAATATGAAGGCACTATAAAAGTTGAATTCGATTCTGTTCCTGTTATAGACGGAAGTCAACCGGTAAAAATACTTGGAAAAGTTATGATGCAGGACGGAAGTGTTGTTCTGAAAGGACGAGCTGTTTATCAGAGTGTTCATAATTAGTTTTTTTTATTATAAATGGGTTTGTCGCTGCCACTGCAAAATATAATTGAAATGTAAAGATTATGTTTCAAATTTTATAATACGTTTCCTTTTTATGTGTTCCTTATTTTTTTATAATTATGTAGAATGTGTCGAAATTGATTTTGAAAGTTTTCCATTTTTCTTATAAAAATTTGTAAATTTTTGTCAAAAATCATAAATAGATGACCATATTATATTTGGGAGGAAGGTGGCAGTATGTCAAATGTTAGTTCAGCTCCAATGGATACTGCGGAGAAAATGAAAGCGCTGGAGGCTGCACGTCTTCAGATTGAAAAACAGTTCGGTCAGGGTGCTATCATGAAGCTTGGCGATAAAGCCAACGTTTCGGGAATTGAAGTTATACCTTCGGGTTCTATCTTGCTTGATGAAGCTCTTGGAATCGGCGGTTATCCGCGCGGGCGGGTTATTGAAATGTATGGTCCTGAAAGTTCGGGGAAGACGACTCTTGCTTTGCACGCTATTGCTGAAGCTCAAAAGCTCGGTGGAGTTGCTGCTTTTGTTGATGCGGAACACGCTCTTGATCCTGTTTATGCTAAAAACCTTGGTGTCAACATTGATGAATTGTGGGTTTCCCAGCCGGATACGGGAGAGCAGGCTCTTGAGATTACAGAAAACTTGGTGAGAAGCGGTGCTGTCGACGTTGTTGTTGTCGATTCCGTTGCAGCCTTGACTCCTGAAAAGGAAATCGAGGGTGAAATGGGCGACGCTGTTATGGGTATGCAGGCGCGTTTGATGAGCCAAGCTTTGAGAAAGTTAACTGCGATTATTGGGAAATCGAATTGTATAGTGATTTTCATCAATCAGATTCGTATGAAAATTGGCGTTATGTTCGGTAACCCTGAGACTACGACTGGTGGACAGGCATTGAAGTTTTATTCTTCTGTTCGGCTTGAAATTAGGCGAATAGAGACTATTGAAGGAAAAGGTGACGACGATGCTGTTGGAAACCGTGTAAGAGTTAAGATTGTAAAAAACAAGGTTGCGCCTCCGTTTAGAAAGTGTGAAATCGATATTTATTTTGGAAAAGGAATTTCATGGGCTGCAAGTTTGCTCGATTCTGCTGTAAAGCACGGAATTATCGACAAACGCGGTGCATGGTATACAATGGGCGAAGAAAAAATTGGACAAGGTAAAGAAAATGCTGTCAACTTTATTGAGACTAATCCAAAAGTTTCTGCTGAAGTTGAAGCCAAAGTTCGAGCTCTTGTTTTTCCGGATCAGGTAATCGAAAGTAAAGACCAAAAAAAGAAAGCAAAAACTGCTGCTGAAGAAAACGGCGCTCAGCCAAAACTTGATATGTAGCGGTGTTTGTAAGTGAAACGCGTTCTATTGGGACTTGGATCTAACAAAACATACAACGGTTTTTCTCCTGCGGAGCTGCTTTTCCTTGCTGGAATTGAGCTCCGCAAAATTATGAAAGATGTTCGGTTTTCTTATGTATACAAAACAAAAGCGATGTATGTTGAAGATCAAGATGATTTTTATAATTCTGCTGCCGTTGGCTACGTTGAAGACGATGTAGACGCTTTTTCTTTTTTAAAAACAATAAATAAAATTGAAGAAAAATATGGGCGTGACCGTTCAAAAGAACTCAGATTCGGACCTCGTTCATTAGATATAGATATTGAGCTGTTCGGTGACGAAGAAATCAATACTCATGAATTACAAATCCCACATGCAAGGATGCACGAAAGAGAATTTGTTTTAATTCCGGCACTTGAGATTTTTACAGATTCTGCCGATGAAATTATCAGAGAACGATATATAAAATACCTTGCCAAATTAAAGGAAAACGGCAAGGGTTATGGAATTCAAAAAATATCTGAATTCCCGAAGGCGGTAGAAAATGGAACAGAACGACTTTACAGTTGCAACAGCTAAAAAAACTAAAACCGAAACATTTGCAAAACATGCTTACAAAGCCGGAGAATTTGAGGGACCACTCGACTTGTTGTGGTCTTTAATCCGTGAAAGTAAAGTAAATATTTATGATATTCCTATTGCTCAGATTACGGAACAGTATCTTGAATACCTTGATTATGCAGTAAAAACAGATCTCGGAGACCTTTCAGAATTCTACAGTTGGGCTGCAAAACTTATATACATAAAAAGCCGCATGCTGCTTCCTGTTGAAGTTGCTTATGATGATGAAGATGAAGAAGACCCTCGTCAGGAATTAGTAGATAAGTTGATCGAATATCAGAAATTCAAAAAACTTTCTTTGCTTATGGAAGAGCAAGAAGATGAATCTGAATGGAACTTTGAACGCAAAAAAATTCAGAGAGTGCTTCCATTTGATGAAAATGAAAATATCTGGGAAGAGATTGACACTTGGGATTTATTGCAGCAAATGCAAGATACGTTCAAGTCAATCATGAACCAGTATTCGAATGAAAAAATCCTCAATATGTACGAGGAAATTTCTGTCAACGAAAAAATCACTTTGATGAATGAACTCCTGGAAGAAAAAAAAGAATGCCTTTTTACAGATTTGATTACACGGACCGGAAACGAAATGGACGTTATCTGTGCGTTTATGGCAATCCTTGAAGCTGTAAAATTTAAGATGATTACCATCTTTCAAAATAAGCTTTTTGGTGATATAAAAATATGTGTAAGAGAAGATAACTTGGGTTATTTGCCAAGCGAAGATGAACTGACGTCAAATTAGGAATGTTATGGAATTTAATAAAGAATCGGCGCTAATCGAATGCATTTTATTTTTGGAGAGCGAACCTCTGAGCGTAAAAGTCATCTCAAACAAAGCTCAACTTTCAGAAGAAGTCGTAACCAAATGCCTTGAAAAACTTGAAGAAAGATATTCAGCTCAAGATTCAGGTGTAGAACTCACAATGATTACAGGCGGCTGGTGTCTTACACCAAAAAAAGAATACTGGGACGTGTTAAAAGAATATTACGGCTCCAAACGTGAAGGTCGTCTTTCAAAATCTGCGATGGAAACTCTCGCTATAATCGCATACTCTCAACCGATTACACGTGCAGAAATTGAGCAGATTCGCGGAGTTGGAGTTGACAATATGATTCGATTGCTTATTGAAAGAAATCTCATAAAAGAAGTTGGAAAGAAAGAAGCGCCTGGTCGACCGACTTTGTTCGGAACTTCAAAAGAATTCCTTAAATTATTCCGCTTGAATTCAATCGCAGAATTGCCTAAACTTGACGAAGACGAACAGGAGCGTTTTGAACTTGCCCGCTAACCGGAATGCAGAAAAAGAAAAAATCAGGCTTCAAGCGTATATTGCGCATTGTGGTGTTGCCAGTCGGCGCGCTTCTGAACAGATTATTTTAGACGGACGCGTTGCCGTAAATGGAAAAGTCATCACAGAGCTCGGCACAAAAGTCACAGACGAAGACGAAATCACTGTAGATGGAAAAAAAATAAAACTCGAATCAAAAAAACGATATGTCTTATTGAATAAACCTGCAGGATTTGTTTGTTCTTCATCTGATGAAAAAGGAAGGGCAGTTGCCGCAGATTTACTTAAAGAAAAATATTCTGAACGTTTGTATAATGTCGGTCGCCTTGATATGTACAGCAAAGGTATGATTATATTTACAAACGATGGTGACTTTGCTGCAAAACTTTCACATCCGTCGAGTCAGCTCGAAAAAGAATATATAGTAGAGACGAGTCAGGAAGTTCCAAACACTTTTCCTCAGATGTTTGAAAAAGGAATCCGCATAGATAATGTCTTTTACAAATGTAAATCATGTAAAATCTTAAAGCCGCGCAAAATAAAAATAGTGCTTATAGAAGGCAAAAACCGAGAAATCCGCACAGTTTTAGAAAGTCAGAATATCGGCACAAAATCGCTTGTACGTGTTCGCATCGGCTGCATAAAACTCGACGATTTGAAGCCCGGTGACAGCCGTGATTTGACAACAAAGGAAGTTGAAAATTTATTGAATGAATTATCTTAAGTGGCTGATTTTTTTAGTCGCCCTTAAAAAAAACTTACAACGAGGAAGAAAATATGATTATTGCTATCGATGGTCCTGCTGGAACCGGAAAAAGTACAATCGCTTCGATGATTGCCGAAAAATTAAACATCACCTTTTTGAACAGCGGCGGATTTTATCGTACGCTCACGCTTGCCGCTTTAGATTCAGGGATAGATATCAAAGATGAAGAAAAAACTATTGAATTTTGCAAAAAACAAAAGATTGAATATACAAAAGAAAGCCATTTTATTTTAAATGGAAAAGATGTAACTTCTCATCTTCATGATGATCGTGTAACTTTGAATACATCTCAGCTCAGCGCTATTGTCCCAATCCGCCACTATGTGAACGATTTGATGCGTGAGATAACAAAATCTTTGAGCGTTGTATGTGAAGGGCGCGATATGACTACAGTCGTTTTTCCAGATGCACAATACAAATTTTATCTTGATGCTTCAGCGGAAGTTCGAGCAAAAAGGAGATTTGACCAAGGAGTCAGTGATTTAACTCTTGACCAAATCAAAAAATCGATCATAGAGCGTGACGAAATGGATAAAAACAAAAAGGAGGGGGCTTTGAAGATTGCCCCAGATGCAACCTATATAGACACATCTAACTTGACGATAGACAATGTTTGTGAGATAATATTAAAACAAATTTCGTAATTTAAAGGTTTTACAATGGAAGAAATGGAAGTGGAAAAGAAAGAATCCCAGAACTCCAAGGGAGACTTTCAGACACAATTAGAGGAGTCTCTGAAAGAATTTAATGCACCACAAGCTGGTCAGTTGGTAGAAGGAACAGTAATTCAGGTTACTTATGACTACGTTTATGTTGATATTGGAGATAAGTCAGAGGGTTTGATTCCCGTTGAGGAGTTCGCAGGCGAAATGCCGAAGGAAGGGGATAAGGTTCAGGCTTTGTTATCAGGATACAACGCTAACGGTCCTGTATTGTCAAAGAAAAAAGCTGATTCAAAACGCTATTTGAAAGAAATCCAAGCAGCATTTAAGGATAAGACTCCTGTTGATGGAACGATTTCTAAAGTAGTTAAAAGCGGATACGAAGTTGATCTTGGAATCGACCGCACTGCGTTTTTGCCGATCAGCCAAGCAGATTCGGAAAAAATCGAAAAACCTGAATCATTACTCGGTTTAAAATCAAAATTTTATATTGAACGTCTTTATTCAGACAAAAAACTTAATCCTGTAGTAAACCGCCGCAAGTATCTCGAAGAAGAAATCGATGCAAAACGCGACGCATTCTTCAATTCGGTGCAGATTGGTGACACAGTAAAAGGTACTGTAAAAAGTTTTACAAGTTTCGGTGCGTTTATAGATTTGGGTGGATTTGACGGACTTCTTCATATCAATGATATGAGCTGGGGTCATGTTGCTCGTCCTAAAGACTTTGTAAAAAAAGGTCAGGAAATTGAGCTCAAAGTTATCCGCCTTGATCCGGCAGAAAAGAGAATAAATCTTTCTCTCAAACATTTTTCAGAAGATCCTTGGATTCATTTTGAAGAAAAGTACCATGTCAACGACATCGTGAAAGGTAAAGTTACAAAGCTCACTGAGTTCGGTGCTTTCGTTGAACTTGAAGAAGGAATCGAAGGTCTTGTTCACATCTCTGAATTTTCATGGACAAAGAAAATCAACAAGCCTAGCGACATGGTAAATGTTGGAGACGAAGTTGTAGCGATGATACTTGGATATGACATTCAGGCCGGTCGCGTTTCTCTTGGTTTCAAACAGGCTACAGAAAATCCTTGGGATACTATAATTGAAAAATATCCTGTAGGAACAAAATTAAAAGGTAAAATTGTAAAAATCACTAACATAGGTGCTTTTGTCGCTCTTCAGGACGGAATCGATGCTTTCCTTCACGCTGACGATATTTCTTGGACAAAGAAAATTAAACATCCGGGAAGCGAACTCACAGTTGATTCTGAAATTGATGTTGTTGTCATCGAATGTGACCCTGAAGCTCACAGAATTAAAGTTGGTATCAAACAGCTCACTGACAATCCTTGGAAAGCATTCGCAGAAGAATACAAACCGGGTTCTACACTTGAAGGTGAAATCACTTCGATCACAGATTTCGGTATTTTTGTGAAAGCTCCGAACGGAATTGAAGGCCTTGTAAACAAAGCTAACCTCAGCGATGATAAAGATGTTCCATTTGAAGAAGCTGTTGCAAAGTATAAAGTTGGTGACAAAATCAATGTGTTTGTTGTAGACGTAAAAGTTGACAAAGAACAAGTTGCATTTTCTGTGCGTGAATACAAGAGAAAGCAGCAACGTGATGAAATCTCACAGTATATGACTGCCAGCGATAATGATGACGGAGCATATACACTTGGTGATATGATTAAATCACAAAAAAATAACTAAATTGATTGTTTTGGTGGAATGAACAAAAACATTACTCCTTTGGTTGGCTCTAGCAGTTTTATCAAGGAAATTAAGACTTTGGTCCAGACTCTTTCTGCGAACAATGCATCTGTTTTGATTGTCGGAGAGAGAGGTTCTGGGAAACGTCTTGTCGCTCGTCATATTCATTATTCAAATTCGGCGAAGATTGATCATTTTTTTGAAATCAATTGTAAATCCTTTGACAAAGAGCAGATTCAAGTTGTATTTGATGATGTAAGCCGATTGATTGCTTTTGACCAGCGAATTACTCTTTTTGTTTGTCATGTCGAAGATATGATTCTGGAGCTGCAAAAATCGTTTATTGAAATGATAAAAAAAACAGCTGCCAAAGAGCTTGACTTGAAAATTATCTGTTCCACCGAATGTTCCTTAGAGGAAAAAGTTGCGAATGGAAAGTTTTTGCCTGAGCTTTTATCTAGGTTGAATACTGTCGTTATCAACGTTTTGCCTCTGAGACTTCATAAAGAAGACATTATACCGATTGCAGAAAGTTATCTGACAAGTTTTAGCAAGAAATCGGGTTTGAAATTTGTCCGTTTTTCTGAGGCTGCAAAAACTTCAATGCTCGAACACTTTTGGAAGGGAAATGTTGACGAATTGATTAATTCAATTCAAAGGGCATTTATAGTTGGGAAACCTCCTGTGATTGATGAGGCTGATTTAGGCTTCATAAATGAAGATTCTGTCGTGAACAGAGTTGTTGAAAATATAGCAGACTTTGGAAACGACAAATCTCTTAAGACAGCTGTCGATATGTTTAAAAAAGAATATGTCACAAAGATTCTTGAAGAAAATAACTGGAATCAGACAAGGGCAGCGCGCGTGCTTGAAATTCAACGTACTTATGTGATTAAATTGATCAATGAATTAGAAATTCGTAAGAATTAACTATAAAATAACGAAAAATTGAGTTTGAGGATATAAAAATGGCAGAAAGAGAAGAATTGGCAACAAGCCAGAAAATTGGCAACTTGATTGAAAAAAATAAAGTAAAATTTATCGTTTGTTTAATTGTTGTTGCATGTGCATTGGCAGGATACATTACCACTTATGCAATTTACAATAGTTTAAAAAATAAAAATCTGAGCAGGATTGATGAAATTACTTTTACACTCACAGATAAAAGCGGTTCTCTGGAAGAGTCTGAGCTCGAAGCAAGAAGCAATACCGCTATTGAACAGCTTGCTCCTTTTACAAAAAAAAATGGAATTGCAGGTGCTCGTGCAAACATGATTTGCGCAGAAATTGCTTTCCAACAGAAAAAGTATCAGGAATCGGCTGATTTTTGGAAAGCCGCTGCAAAAAAGGCAAAAAAATCATACATTGCTCCAATCGCTTATTTTAATATTGGAGTTTGTTATGAACAATTGAACAACATTGATGCTGCTGCGGAAAATTATAAAATTGCAGCTGATAATAAGTCGTTTGTTATAAAAAATCATGCAAAGTTCAGTTACGGACGCGTTCTTGAAGCTCAGGGAAAATATGCAGAAGCAGTTTCAGTTTTCACAGAAATTAATGACAGCAATCCTGATGATTCATGGGCAAAACTTGCAAAGTCAAGAATTATTGCGCTTAAAGTTCAAGGAAAGGTCGAGTAGTCTGACTGTCAGAACTGCTAAAGCTTATAAACTTTATGAATAAGAGAGGCAAAACTGTTAAACAATTTATAAATTACTCATTTGTTGTGTGTTTTATTTTGTTTAACATCTCGTGCGGACTTGACACTTTTTATGTCATTGACCCTCCATATAGCGGTTCAAACAAACCGAGCGAAGATGAAAACTCTTCCGGTACGAGTCTTGGTTATGCAGAGCGATACTTTTCTTTTCAAACAAATGAAAAAAATGTAAGCGGATTTACTTTCAGCGGGACTGATGTATATTACAAAATATATAAAAGTTCGAGTGTGATGAAAAGTGAAGTATCGAATATCAATTCTCTGACAGCAACTTCTAATGCCTCAGATAAATTAATTCATACGTATAAATATCAAAAACTGAAAGCACTTATAAAAAATTTTGAAAACTCATCAGTTTTAATTCCCTCTGAAAATAGAAACAGGACAGTTGTAATCAGGTTGACAGATTATTCGTCAGGTTCTGATTTTGCCTCAAAAATATTGATAGATGGAAACAATCCTTATAATTCGCTCGTAAGAGTAGTCCCGGTTCGTTATCAGTCCAATAGAACATTTAATTTTGGCCGCAATGGAGAAAATGATGTTGTGCCGGCAAATGACAACGAAGCTGATGGAAATCTCGATGTAAATATGTCGGGTTCATCTTCCGACTCCAGATGGTACGTTGCGATGTTTGCCGTCGGGGTAGGCGTAGATACTCTTTTTAAAGAAATCTATAGCACTCCGTTGTTTTTGGGGACTATTTTGATAGATTCAAATTCCGCCGATAACTAAAAAACTTATTTTGATTTACAGTTTTTTTGTTAAATAAAAAATCTCCGCTTTAAGCGAAGATTTAAATTGATGCTTGGCAGAATCGAACTGTCGACCTGCTGCTTAGAAGGCCCCTAAGAGTATAGTTCAGTACAATTCACACAAGTATGTTATAACCTGTTATTTCCTTATGTTACAACAAATTGTTAGTTATTGCAAGTGTGTTTCAGTATATTTTAATACAATAAAATAAAAAGTGGTACATGAAATTTTGTACCACTTTTATATACCACTTTTTTGTAAAATTTGCTTTCTATGCTCCGGGCACGAAGCGAGGTCGAACATAATTGTCTGCGCTGTTGGCGTAGCTGTATAACGCTCCACCATACAAATTAACAATGCAGAAATTTGCGACAGATGCAACGTCTTTTAGCCAATAATACGAACTTTGATTATTGATTGCCTTTCTCGAGTACATAAAGAGGGGGAGCCTCATGCACGCTGTTCCTGTATCATAACCGGAAGATCTCCATATTGTCGCGCCGAAAACTTCAACCTCACTCATAAAAACCGCCTGCATATATTCCCAGTTCCAGTTGCTGGAGGCTCCTGTCGCGCTGCCAAGACGGTTATATAAAGATGCTGTAACTGTATTTGAAATCAATTCTCTTGTTGTTTTTAAGTGAGAGCCAAATTCAGCGTAGAGCTGCTGATTGACAGTTGCCCCGGCTGCAATGCTTCCAAAAGATACTACAGCGCCGATTATATCAGTGTTCATCTCGCTTGCCTTATAGCCGCCGGTTATTGTGTTTGCAGAATACATTCTGTTTCTTCCAAAGTGAAAAGAGCCCTCTTCGCCTTTGCCCGGTATCATGACAAGATGGTTATAATCTATACTGATCTCATAACCACAACATTTCAAGGAGTTTATTCCGGCATTCGTAACCCATTGCGACCCGGTAACCGCATATTGTGAACTCTGCTTAGGAGAGGTAATTGCTCGACTCATTTTAAAATAATCACCGGCATAAATATCTTCAAAAAGGGCAAAGCCGTCTGTGCCATTCAGACGCTTCCATAAAGTGCCGTCATTGTAGTAGCTTGTGATATCTTTACCTAAAACACCGTTAATCCAACGAGGAACGTTGTGATCCTGTTGTGCGTAGTTTGAGCCCATAATCAGCCACTTCTGATGCCGGGTATCCGAAATAGTTACATCCACATATTTTAGATGAAGCCAGGTTCCGGCCGCAAACGGATGTACAGATTTTCCTTCCATAGCTGCAAGCGGAATCGTGCCTGTTCCGGCAAAATTCAGCGTTGGAGCAGCTACATTGTTTCCGGTTGTGAAGTAAACAAGGACCTCACGTCCCGAAACAAGGGTAAAATCCGAATTGGCGTGTAATCTGATAATACCCATTTCGTGTCTCCTGCCAGTCAAAATAAGCGCCTACAATCATTCCGGTAGCATCATCTAAGGCAGTATGAAGGGCACATTTTCTTTTTCCGAACCAAAGATGTATGCTTGCATCCATCTGAAGCTCTTCTCCGAAATATTTCGATCTTGGCTGAGTCGGGTGAGTTGTCTTGATGTAAGGTTCCGCTTCGAGCTGCACGAGAACTTCTTTCTGCTGCTTTGTGAGCCTTTTCATTTCACGAAGTCTCTTTCTCAGCTCATTCTTTGTCCTGTGCCATACCTGAACAGAGAACTCATCATGTTCCTTGAAAATCAACCTTACAAGTCCTTCACTGACTTTTGTATTTCCATTTTTCAGAAGTTTTTCGCAGAAGAAAGTAATATTCATCCCGTAATACTTTTTCATGTAGAGCTGCCAGATTTTTTCATGATCGGTTTTGTTCACGGGTTCCTTTCCTCTGTTTTTATGAATCAAATCATCATCTGGATTTGATTTCAACCTCGCAGCATACCTTTTTATTATCCTTTCAGACTTCTTAAGTTTTGCAGCGGCCCAGTGTACAGATTGATATCCATCTACAACCTGCCACATCACTTTCAGTTTGTTTTTGTCCATGTAATTCATGCCTCCATTGTATATGACAAAATCCCTTACGATTTTCTTGGACAAAATCGCTTACGAATTATTAAAAAAGACAGAAAGATTTTTTGATTGTTGACATCTTTTGTTTTATAAACTAACATCATTACAAATAAAGTAATGATTATTAAAAAGTGTTTCTCTGTTTTATTTTTATTTACATTTCTCTTTTTAGGTTGTTCTTCGGAAAATATGAAGTCTTATAAACAGATTAAGCAATCTCACAAAAATCTTGAAAGCATGTATCAGGATGTTTATTTATATGATTTAGAAAATCCTGATTTTTTTGAATCTAAATTAGATTTAGCACGTTATTATATATTAGTGGGAAGTTATAATCAGTCTTGGCCTTATTTAGTAAGAGCTGAGTCAATTGCAAAAAAGTCACCAAAACAAGTTTCAAAAGAAAATGAAGCAGCCTTATATGGATGTTATGCAACTCTTTATTTAATGAATAATGAAGTAGAGACTGCGTATTCATATGTTGAAAAAGCATGTGCTGTACCTAAATATGGAATTATATATGGATATTTAGCTGGTAGAATATTAACAACTCTAGAAAGAAATGAAGAAGCTTTAAAGTATTTTGATGAAACATATAAGAAATATCCTAATCTAATTACAGGTGAAGAGATCCGATCTTATATGTATTTATTAGGGGAATCAAAAAACTATAAAAAAGCTCAGGAATTACTTGAATTATATTTTGAAAAAGGTGAGTTCTTTTCTGGACTTGGATTGTTTGCTTCCGGAGTATATGAAAAAAACAATTTGTTCGTTGAATCAATTTTTAGTGCTTTTTTGGATTATGAATATCAATCATGTTTTGGGAATGCAGATGATAAACGTTTTGTACAAAATTTAAATGAATTACGTAATAAATTAGTATCTGAATCTAAAGATGAGGAATCAATAAATGCAGTTGATTACATGTTGTCGTTGTATTTGGGCACAGATGTAGAAGAACCTAAAATCGATTTCTTTCCTTTTGAATATATAAAGTTAAAGAAAACTGCAAAGAATAGAGCTTGGTCCAATAAAGAATTTAATGAATATATGGCATTGGAAAAATATTTTAAGAACTTCCCTTGTTATTATTGGAATTTGTGGACTATGCTCCCAAAGGTTCAGGCTGGCGATTTATCAAATTGGAAAGTGATACTCGAAAAAATTATTATGCTCGGTAATTCAGATTACTATGATTCTTCACGAGTTATATTAGGAAAATTATGTGGCTTAAATGATTCTGATGCATCTAAAATATTATTACCTCAGGAAGTTCAAAGATTAATTTTAATTTATATTAATGATAGTGATAAAAGAGCCTTGGAATATATTTATTCACTTCTGAATTTACCGGATTGTGATTACGTAATTCAGGGTACTCAAGTTATAAAACAAAATATAGATAATAAAACACTTAGTCAGGCTTTGTATGAAAAAAGTTTGACTGCAAGTGGGCGATTGAAAGAAAGAATTAATTATATTCTTAGTTGAATAAAACAATAGAAGTAAAAAATGTTTAAGAGAGTTATAGTAATAAAAAGAGTTTATAAAGTATTTCTTATTGTTCTTGTTTCTTTTTTGTTTTTTTCATGTACAAAAAAAGAAGATGCTGAATTTAATTATTTAAGAGCAGTGGAAGCTTATTCTAAGCAGGACTTTGAAACTGCTTTAGAATTTGTGAATGCCGCAAAAAAAAATGATTCTTCTTTTTATCAAGCAGATTTATTAAAAGCAAAAATTTTCTATTTTCAGGATATGTTGGAAGATGCAAATTTGGTACTACATAAGTCAATCAGAAAATATCCTGAATATACAGATGCTCGCATATGGTATATTCGAGTTCTTATTGCTCAAGAAAGATATGACGAAGCTGAAACTGCTTTAATAAAAGAATTGTCATTTAATTCAGGTGATTGCAGAGTCTTCTATCAATATGGAAGTTTATGTGCGAAATTAGGTAGGATTGATGAACGGTTGTCAATGTATAGAAAAGCTGAAAGTTTATTAAGTGAAAATTCAAAAATTTATTTAGAATTAGCAGACATATGGCTTATGTTGGGAATGAGAGAACGGGCTTTGGATGAATTAGATAAAGCGGAAGTTGTCATGGAAGATTCTCAAACGATTAAGGAATTAAAAAGATATATAAGAAATGGAAATGATTCATTATGAGAAATAAGATAATTTTTATTTTCTTACTTACTTTATTAATAAGCTCTTGTAATATTGTTGATTTTGGAAATGATGAAATATCTTGTTTGCCTTCCAGTGATTCAGAATCTTATAGTCAGGAATATGTGGAAGTAGCCTTTAATTGTGAGGTAGATCATTATTCTGCAGAACAATGTATAAAAATACAAAATAATAATCAGCCATTGGAACTAGTATTTAAATGGGGTTCGAATACATTATACGCAAAGCCCGAAATTGGTTGGGTAAACGGAAGATGTTATATTTTAGTCGTAAATGGTTCTGTACTTAAATATAATGGTTCTCTGTTTTCTGTTGATTATAAATGTTCTTTTGTTTATGGGAATAATAATGATTCTTTTACATTAATAAGCAAACCTGTTGATGATACTGCATTATTGGTGTCTGATAGTATCTCTTTTTCATTTAATCATGAAGTATCGTATGTAAATTTTAACAAAGCCTTTAAAATTTCCCCTTCAGAAAAAATATCATATTCAATTAGCTCTGATCAGAAAACTATAACAATAACTCCTGTTTCAGGCTGGAAAATTAATACAATTTATAAATGGGAAATTAGTAATTTAATATCAATTGATAATTGGGGATTGTCAGGGATAACAAATGGCTTCTTTAAAATACAAAATGATATCGAAAATCCTGATTTATTAAAAATTTGTCCTGTAAGTGATACATCTGATCCCACGATATGGGTTTGAGAATACAGACATAGATAGAAATATTTCAAAAAGAGAGTGTATTGGATTTATATTTTCAAAATCGATGGATTTTTCTACATTAAAATCTGGGATTTCAATTTCACCAAATATTAATGGATATTTTTATCAAGCTACATCAGATAGAAAAAGATTTCTTTTTGTCCCATTATCTAATTATGAAATTGAAACAAAGTATTTGATCACAATTTCATCTTCTGTAAAAGATTCAATAGGAAATTCATTATACCAAGAAATAAAAAAAGAATTTTATTCAGGAGATTCATATTTAGAGATTGTGTCTTTAAATATTGGTGGTATTGATTATTCATCTATTCCTGATGAATTAGAAGCCTCAACTACAACTGTAAATGCAAATGAAATCTTGGCTGCTGTAATTACATTTTCAAATCCAATTGATATAAACTCAAGATATGCTGTTGTGAATAATATATCATTAAATTTGCAGTTTCCAATGACATCAGCATCTCCTATATTGCTTTCATCAAAATGGGATTCTTCTAATACTGTTTTAACATTAAATTGGGGAAATATAACTAAAAGTACAAGTGAAAACAAAAGTTATTACGATTTAAAATTTAATGGTGGAAAATCTGGTATATCAACTGGAAATGGACGCTATATGGAGGATAGTATATGTATCCATATAAAAATATCTTCATAAGTATATTATTTTCATTTGTCATTTTTTTAGTTTCGTGTTCAGATGCTCTTTTTCAAAAATTAAATGTTAGCGATGTTATTTATGATGATGCCAAAATAACAATAACTTTTACAACAGATGTAGATGAAGATTCTGTTCAAAAATCTATAACTTTGCTGGAAGATAGTGCAACTGTAATAGGTTATTTTCAATGCTTGGACAGTCAAATAGTTTTTTTTCCTTCTAATGGAATTCAAAAAAATTATGATTATGATTTGATTATATCAACTGCTTGTGAAGATAGAAATGGAAATAGTCTTATGCAAGATTATCATTTTTCATTTTCAACTAGAGATGAACATGAACGACCTCATGTAATTTCAATTGTTCCAACTAATCAGCAATATATAGATACAGAGTTAAATTATATTGATATCACTTTTTCAGAACCAATTTTACAAGAATCATTTATAAATGCATTAGATATTTCACCAAGTATAGAATTTTTTCTTGAATTTAATGATAACAATTCGCAGGTAAAAATAATTCCTCAAAAGCCATTGACGTTAAATACTGATTATGTAATTACAATTAATACAGAATTATCAGATCTAGCAAGAAATACAATGTTGGAAGAAAAAAAATATATGTTTTTTTATAATAGAAAAGATATTCTTCCTGACTATAAAGTTTCTATTTATGATACTGATGATTTGCTTATTACAGAACTTAATCCAAACGCAAATGAGCATAACATTCCAGCAAATTGTTCTATAAGAATTGACTTTGAACATAAAATGGATTTATCTGCAGTATCTGCTTATTTTTATTTTACTCCGATTGTAGATTACAAAATTCTAAAAGATGAAATAAATGGAAAGTATGTTATTTTTAATATTACAAATGCACAATGGAATGCAAAATATGATTTAACATTCTTAAATGGAATGCCAGATATTTATGGTCAACGATATCAGTATGTTCAGGTATACACGTTTACAACAGATAATGAATTGAATATGCCTCCAAAATTTCTTGAAGGTATTATTCAAACTTCTGATTGGAAAAATTCTACATTATATGAAACTATAGATTATGCTTATTTAAGTGAAGAAAAAAATTATTCAAATATTTCTTTCTCAAATGATTACACCGTAGGGAATGCTAGAAAATCAGAAGCATATCTTCTTTTTTATACTTCAAATCAATCAAATGGAATTGATGTTTATTCTTTAAGAGATGGTCTTTCTGTATCGACTACAAATAATTGTTGTCAAATTGTAATAAAAACAATTGAAAAAATGGATACGCTTCCTTCAAATGTAATAAATTTATTTAATGTTGATTTTAGTGGCACGGCAGGTAAAGTTGATATTTTTTATGTTGTGTTTGAGGTTACTAATTCAAGTAATTCTGGGTTAGTCCACTTTATATTAGAAACTGAAATACAGGATACATTGAAAAATCAATTAGATAGAAAATATGATTTTATATTAAATAAATAGGAGTTTTTATATGAAAAAGTTTATATTATATTCGTTATTATTTTTATGTCTTTCATTAACCAGTTGTGTTTCCGTATTTAATATTCCAAAAGAGAAAGAATATTATATTCTTCCACAAGTAAGTACTGAATATTCAATATGTTTAAATTCTATTGAGGTAAAAAAGGATACAATAAGTGATAGTGATTTAATCTCACAGATACAGGATATCTCAACAACCTTGTTATCTGATTTAATTAATAAAGATTATGACTCCACTTTGCATCTTAATTTGGAAATAAAACAGCGATCTTATTACAAAGGTATCAGACAGCAAAACTCAATTTATTTTGTTTATTCATTAATCGATGAAAGTGAAAGAGTAGTATTTAATAGCTCTTATTCCTTGGATTGTTCAGACACAATTGAATCAAGCACAATTGATTATAAATTAATTGAACATATGAATAAAAGAATTCGTTCATTTTTAAAGAAGTGTGAAAATATAAAAATAAAATGAAAAGAATAGTTATTATTATAATTTCTTTTTTATATTTTTCTCATTTATTTGCTCAAATTGTTTTTGAAAGTGCAGAAGATGCAAGTATTTTTGCAGTGATTAATTCTGTCAATTATACATTGCGAAAACAAAATGCTGTATCATCTCTTGAAGTGGCAAATTTATCAATTCAAGATTTTTTGCCAAAATTTGATATTTCATGGACGGAAGCTGATAATATAAGATTTGGCGGTGCTGACAGTAGAAACAAAACTCTTAGTATGAATATGCAAATGACAGTATTTGATGCTGGAAAGAAATATATTTCATACAAAATGAATCAGGCCGAGAAATCAAGTGATTTGTATTCTGTTGATATTGAAACAGCAAACTTTAAATCAAGTGTCATTAGCCAATATTATTCATGTTTGTTATTAGAAAAAACTCTCGAAGTTAAGAAAGATTTGGAACAGAACACGAAAAAACAATTAGAAATAATTGAACGAGAAGTTGCTTTGGGGTTAGCTCTTGAAAATGATTATTTAGAATATCTTATTTCATATAGAAAAATACAAGATTCCGTAAAAATTTTAGAGCGAAATTTACGAACTCAATATAGGGTTTTTAAGGTAATACTAGGCCTTGAACCAGAGGCTGCTATTCTATTAAAAGAAAACATATTAGATTTAGATGAATATTTTTATCTTGAACCATATTCAACATCTTTATGGCAACTATTAAAATCTCGAAGTCTTGAATTACGTAGGCAGGAAACTTCTTTGTATTATTCTCAATTGCAAAATAAACAGAATAAGTTATTGCTCATTCCTGATATTTCTTTTCAGGGTGGTATATCTTTTTCTGGAGGAAATTATCCGCTAAATAATCCTTCCTATTCTGCAAAACTAGTTTTTAGTTTTCCAAATAATCCATTTTTACCAGCCTCAATTTCTACCGATTTTGGCTTTAACAATAAAGGTCAACTGACAGGTTCCACTAATGCAGTTTCTTCAAATATAGTCCCTCAATTAAATTATAAAGCAGCAATAGATATGCAGAATATTGAACTTAAACAAAAAAAACAATCAATAAAAGATTCTGTGAACTCCATGTATGAAAACTTGTTTCAGCAAATAGCTTCTTATGATGATAGTATAGACAATATCGAAAGAATAAAAGAAACAGTAGATTTACAAAATAAAAGATTAATTATAAGTGAAAAACAGGTTGAAAAAGGAACGCTAAAAAGAATTGATTATCTTAAACAGTTAGAAGAATTAGCCGAACAGAAAATCTCTCTTTTAGAATCAATTACATCTTTTCATGAATTGACAAGGACTTTAGAGATTGCATTAGATTTACCATTTGGGGGATTAAAACAATGCTTAAACATAAAATAATATTTTTTTTAATTGTTATTTTCTTATCATTATGTTTTACTTCATGTGAAAAAAAAGTAGAAAAGGTTGAAAAAAATAGACTCGCAGTAAAAACAATTACAGTTGAAAATAAACAATTAGATAATGAATTAAATAGTTTTGGAACAATTTCATATAAGTTAAAAAATGATATAACTTCGCTTGTTGCAGGAACAATAAGTGCTTTACCGGTAAAAGAAGGACAATACATAAAAGCTGGGACTGTAGTTGCAAGGTTAAGAAATTTGCAATTGGAAATCCAAAAAGATCAATGTCTAAGTAGTATAGAATCTGCAACTGCATCTTATGATTTAACAGCGGCACAATATCAGGAATCTGTATTAGCAGTTGAAAGCAAGCTTCTGTCAATGGAAAAAGCAGAGTTAACAATAAAGCAAAAAGAACTTGAATATGAGGCTCAAAAGAAAAACTTCGAGGATCAAAAATCATTACATGAGATTGGTGGTGTTACAGATTATAATATTGAACAAATGGAGCTGCAATTAAGTTCCCTTGAAACTGAACTAAAAATCTTAAAAAAGGAACAAGAAATAAGTTATTTAAGATACAGAAAAGAAGATTTGATTTCAAATGGAATTCTACCTTCAGAAAATCCAGAAGTTTTTCATCAGCAAATAATTGACTTAAATACTCGTACTTCAAAGGCTCAGGTAAATGCCGCAAAAGCACAGTTAGATTCTGCAAGGCAGCAGTTAAGATCTGTAAATTTGTTAATTGATGAATTGGTAATAAAATCACATGTTGCTGGAATTGTCGGACAAAAATATTATGAAAATGGAGAATATATCAAAGAAAATGAGAAAGTACTTACATTAATTGATACATCTTCTGTTGATGCCGTTATGTATATTCAGGAAAAAGACATTGTTAATTTTTCTATAGGAACACAAGTAGACATTGAAATACCTTCATTAAACAAAAACATAAAATCTACTATTTCTGAAATAAGTCCAATTGCCGATTCTCAAAGTGGTAATTTTTCAGTTAAGGCTTCAATCGATAATCCTAAAAATGTAATTAAACCAGGTATGTTTTTAAAATGTAAAATTCAAAAATCAAATCCTGAAGTATTACCATGTATCCGGAATACTGCAATTATTCAGGGAGCAGATGATACAGCAAAAGTTATTTGTGTTAATAAAAATTATGCAGTCATCAAGACCGTTATAATTAAAGAACAGAAAAATGGATATGTTTGGGTTTCTGAAGGTTTATCAAAAAATGACGTAGTCATTAATAATCCATCTCCATTTATTAGAGAAGGGCAACTTGTAGAAATTGTTAAATAAATGAAAAATCTAATATCTTTTTCAGTAAGACATCCTATATCAATTCTCATGGTATATTTAGCACTAATTATTGGAGGTTTAGTATCTTTAAATGTTATTCAAGTAGATTTTCTTCCTAAGATGAATGATAGATATTTATTGATTAATGCTGATTTTGATGGAATCCCTGCTGATGAAATGAAGAAACTTGTTACAATCCCTCTTGAAGATTCTTTAGCTTCATTAAAAGGAATAAAAACTGTTTCATCGGTTACTCGAGATGGATTATCGTTATTGAAAATTGAATTACAGTGGAAAACAGATATAAATCTTGCGATGATAGAATGTCGAGAGCTAATCGACCAAAGTTATGAAATTTTACCCAATGGATGTACTAAACCTTCTGTAAGAATTTTTAATCCTTATTCAAAAGAAACTATCATGCTGGCTATCATTTCTAAAGATAATGATTTGGAATATTCCAGATATCTTGTCGAAAATGATATTAAACCAAGATTACAACGAATTTCAGGAGTTTCCTCAATTACGATAGCAGGTGGTGATAAGTCTGAAATAAGAGTTATTCCGAATAAAACAAAAATTGAAGCAATGGGGGTAAGTTTACAGTCTATTGCGGAAATAATAAGCAGTTCAAATTACGAATATCCTGCAGGAAATTTAGATGAAGGAAATAAGCAGTTTCTTTTTAAAACAAATGGTTTATACAAAAATATTTCAGAAATAGAAGAAACTCCAATCGGTTATACCGAGAATGGGATTTTGTTAATTCGTGATATTTGTACAGTTGAGTATTCTAATCAAGAAAGAAAGACTTTCTTCAATTACAACGGTAATGATGCAATTGCTATAAGTGTCTATAAAAAAAGTGACGTAAGTCCTTCAATTTTATCAAGAGCAATTCATTCTGAAGTTAGAGAATTGGAAAATATGTACGGAGATAATTATGAATTTTATTTTTTGATTGATAAATCTGACCAACTAAAAGAATCTCTAAAACAACTATTTGCTTCTGTTATAGTTGGAATTGTTATTACAATTATTATAATATTAATTTTTTTTCATAACGTTAGCCTTTCTTTAATTGTTTCAAGCATAATGCCGCTTAGTATTTTGTTCTCTGTTTTGACACTAACAATTTGCGGAAAATCAATAAATCTTATGGCTCTTTCAGGAATTGCTATTGGAATAGGTATGGTTATAGACCCTTCTATTGTTTGCATTGAAAATATAATCTCTGAATATCGTGTTAATAAAATAAAATATCCGGATATAAAAGCATTAATTTATTCAAGTACGCAGCAGGTTTCTGGATCAGCAATATCATCTACTATTACAACTGTTGTTGTTTTTATTCCTTTTTTCTTCTTGTCTGAGATAACTGGGCAGCTATTTAGTGATTTATCTATTTCTGTTATTTCATCTGTAGTTTATTCATGTGCTTTGTCGTTATCTTTAATACCTGCATTATTAACAATTCTTTTAGCTAAAGATAAGTTTAAGAGTAAATTCTTAAATTTCTCAAAAATAGAAAATCGTTTTGAAAAATCTTTATTGAATAAGTCTCATAAACGTTGGTTTATACCAGTTGTTATTTTGTCTTGTTCGATGGTTGGAGTTATTTGTTTAAAACTTTTACCAAAGGAAGTACTTCCTAGAACTTATAATGATAATATATCTGTGGACATACTATTTGATGAAAATGTTTCACTTTCGTATATAAGCAAAAATTCTGAGTATATTTGTTCTTTGTTACAAGGTGATGAAAATGTTGAATATTATTGTTCAATTGGTGGTATAGAAAATGATTCATATACAGAATTGTCAAATCCAGGAACTCGAAAAGAAAGATTGTTGATTCAGATTAAAACTCATAATACAAAAAATACTAAAAGAAAACTAAATCAAATTTTTGAGAATACTGGATTAAACTATAAAATAGAATCTGATATGAGTATCCTTGAAGAAGTTTTAATGATTAATAATGATGAAGAAATTCTCTTCGCTGACAATGAAGATGCGTTAAAAGCAATCGTAAGCAGTTCTGATTATAATGGAGTGCAGTATATTCCTAACAGTATTGTAAAAGAACTTGAATATGAACCAGATAGAACTGCTTGTGCCCGTTTTAATATTTCTTCTGTTCAGACAGCAAAGATAATATATGATACTCTTGAAGGTGTGACTGCAAATGATTTTTATTCAAATGGTCGCGAAATACCAATAATAATAAAATACAATAAGGATGTTATTTCAAATATTTCACAATTATCAGAAACTAAATTGATGATAGGAAATACTAATGTTCCAATCGATGCTGTTGGTAAAGTACAATATACAGAAAATGAAAAAATATTTTATAGGTATAATAGGAATGAAGCTAAAATAATTCAGAATTTGTCAACTCAATTATTGAATGATAACAATGTAATTTCATTAGGAAGAATACAGTTTAATGAATTATTAAAAAATGCTGTCTTTTTAATTATTCTTGTTTTATTTTTGTTGTACTGTGTAATGGGTGCTCAGTTTGAGTCTTTTATAATACCTGTGTTTATGCTGCTTGCTATTCCACCAGCTTTTTCAGGGGCGTTTTTATTACTTTTAATAACTAATCAAAGCATAAATATTAATAGTATAATTGCATTAATTGTTCTTTTTGGAACTACAGTTAATAACGCTATTATTTTGTATGAATCAATAATACAGACTAATATTTTGGTTTATGAAGATGCCGTTGTTTGTTGTAAGAAAAAATTACAACCAATTACAATTACAACCTTAACAACAATTTGTGCAATTATTCCATTTTCAATTGATCCATTACATAAAAATTCACAAAGTTCAATGGCAATAGCAATAATTGGTGGACTTATATTGTCATATTTTGTTGTTCTATATTGTATACCACCTATTTTATTTAAGTTTTCTAAAAGATTAAAAAAAAAATGAATAGATTATATAATTCACTGTATTTGCGTTGTTTATTTTCCTCATTATTTCGATCATACTATGCACTGGGGCTAGAATTGAAATTGGTGAAACAAAAGAATCTAAATATAATATTTATAGCATTGAATTTAATTATTTTGGAATTGATGCTTCAAAGATGGAGAAGTTAATTACAATACCATTAGAAGAAAAGTTAATTTTAATAAACGGCATATTGGAATATAAATCTGATATTCAATATAGCAAATCTACTACAACATTATATTGTTCAAAAAAAGAAAATGTAAAAAATATTTATTTAGCAATAAGAAACATAGTGGATAATTTATATAATAATCTTCCTTCAGATGTCCAAAAACCAAGAATTTATTCTTCTGATTCAAATTCAAAAAGTATAATTTGTATTGCTTTTCCAGCAGATACACAGAAAGATTCATTAAGAGATTGGATAGAATTAAATCTAAAGAAAAAACTAGAAGCTGTAAAAGGTGTATCTGAGGTATTAATTACTGGTGGTTCTCAGAAAGAGATTCTGGTTGAATTTGATCCGGAAAAATCTGCAGCAGCTTTACAAAATCCATCAGGTTTTGCAACAATAATACAAGATGGAAATAGCATATATTCAGGTACAAAAATTAGATATGGAAATAGTGAGGATCAAATATCATTTAATACAAAAATAAAAACTTTGGATGAAATAAAGCAATTACCTGTGAAAGTTGCTGATGGATATACAACTTTAGGATATTTAGCAGATATAGATTTTAAAGCAAAAACAGAAGATGAGATTGTTAGATTAAATGGAACTGATTGTGTTTCAATATCTATAAAATCAGCATCAGATGGTAATAGCATTTATATTTCAAAAGAATGTAAAAAGATTTTGGAACAATATGAATTTACAGGATATCAATATAATATCTTATATGATAATGGTGAAATTCAGCAGAATTTGATAAAAGATGTCCTAATATCTTTACTGGAAAGTTTCATTTGCATTGTTTTAATTCTGCCTTTATTTTTTACAAGAAAACGTACTACATTTCTTATTTTATTATTATTGCCAGTAAGTATTATATGGACAATAGGATTATTAAAAATTACATCTTTATCTGTAAATCAATATACTATATCAGGTTTGTGTATTGCATTGGGTTTAATAGTTGATCCAGCTTTAGTAATTTCTGAAA
Source organism: Treponema sp. Marseille-Q3903 (assembly GCF_014334335.1). Classification (NCBI taxonomy): domain Bacteria; kingdom Pseudomonadati; phylum Spirochaetota; class Spirochaetia; order Treponematales; family Treponemataceae; genus Treponema; species Treponema sp. Marseille-Q3903. The sequence goes on along the minus strand of NZ_JACSEU010000001.1, from coordinate 1,900,717 downwards.
TATGCGAAAAGAGTTCTTCAAAAGAAATGTTTTTGAAAAATTTATCTGCTCTTATTCCTTCGATTATATCAGCTTCGTTAACCTCTATTATTGTTCTAATTCCTCTTATATTTTTAGATAATATTGTTTCCGGGGTGAAGAATATAGCCTTAGCAATTATTTATATGGTATCAATTTCCTTGATACTTGTTATTGTATTTTTCCCTGCATTTATTTATTCGAATGAAAAATATAAAAAACAAAAATTTATTAAAAATTATATTGAAAGAAAATATATCCGGATTACATATAGAATTGTATTAGGTGCTGTTAATAAAGAAAATATTGAAAGTTTTATATTTACTTTTGCTATAACACCTATTGTTATTTTTATTTTTTCTGGTAAAAGTTTATCATTGTAACTGATTCGAACGTTGTATATTGTTCAATTGATTATGAACCTGATGTAGCAAATAAATATATAGACAAGGATATTGAACTTCTTATTACACAAATTAAAAACAGTAATTACATTAAATTTGTTCGAACAGAAGCCAAAAAAGGGAGTGTAGAATTAGAAATTGGATATTATGATAAATATAAAAGAGATGATGTGTTATTATTTTTGGATTCACTAAATACTTATATTACAGAAGGTTACTATTATGTACCAGAAGTGAAACAGAAGTTTCAAAAGAAACACAATACGTTTGAAATATCATGTTTTGGAGATGATAGTTTAAAATGTCGGGAATATGCAAAACAAGCTGCAAAAATATTAAGTGAAAAAAATATTGGAAAAGTTGTATTAAATTTTAAGAAGGATGAGAGTTATTATGAATTTACTCCGGATAAAACTGTGTTGGCAAAAAATCAACTCACAATTCAAAGTTTATCTGGAACACTTAGATGGTTATTGTTTGGACCAGTAGCTGATAAATGGATTCAAGATGGAAAAGAATATGATATAAGGGTAGTTGGTAAAAATGTAAAGCATCTTGAAATTGAACGTATAAAAAATTTATTTGTTCCAGTTTCAAACGGAAGTGTAAACGTGAAGTCTCTTGGTGAAATTACAAAAACTTCTGGTGTTAGCAAAATATATAGAAAAAATGGACGCAGAGCAGCATATTTTACAGTTGAAACATCTGGATTAAGTACAGATAGGGCAAGAGAGCAGATAGAGCAATTATTAAATATATTAAATCTTGATAAAGGTTATGGTTTTTCTTTTAGTTATGAAATAAACAAATTGTCAGGAAACTATAAGTTAATGTTTACTATTCTTTTACTAAGTATTATCGCTGTTTATATTTTGATGGTATTTCTGACAGAAAATTTTATAAAAGCAATAAAGATAATTTCAATTATTCCTGTTTCTATAGTTCTTCCTCTTGCAATAAAAATGATATTTAGAAGCCCCTTGGAGCTTGGAGGTATTATAGGAATAATTATTTTATCTGGAATAGTATTAACAATGCAATATATATATCAGAAGCATTTTAAAAATGTTTTGTTTAAGGTACGTAATAAGATAAAGAGTATAATTGTTACTTCGCTAACAACAATTATAAGTTCAATTCCATTATATATTTTAGGAAAAGATAGCTTTTCTAAAGCTATAGCATTTTTTATGATATTTGGAATTTTAAACTCTTTTATTAATAGTATTTTCTTATATCCGATTTTTGAATTTGACAAAAAAAACAATAAGGGATTATAATTCCTTCAATATAAATCAGTATTTTAATAAAGTGGGGTTAGTGTGAAAAAAAATTACGAAATAGAATTCGTGAAAGATTTTACAGATTCATATCAGTAATTTTAGTACTGGTATATCTAACCGGTCTATTACCAGCCCAAGCAATTACACACGCATTTGATGAAAGTAAAAATCGGTTAGATTATTACCTTGACAAGGCGGAATTAGAATATGAAGAATCTGATTGGGAGAAAAAGGCGGAGACAGGTTTACATGAGGCCCTGCTTTATTGGGAAAGTGAAAATACATATTTAAAAGAAAACGACTATGAAGAATACCTTAAGCAGAAAAATGAAGCCCAGTTATATCTTGAAATGGAAAAGAACAAAAGTTATGTTAAGTGGCTTTGTGATAAAGTAAATAGAGCCTCGTCTGCAAAAGTAAATAATGAGTTGGCAAACAAGTTAAAAGAATCTAGGGCAGAATTTGATACCAGAGGGTATTCTTTGAATGAGTCAAGCCAACTTCAGATATCATGGTATGAAGAGTCTGAGAATATAATAAACAGCTACCTCAAAAAACTTGATACAGAAAACTTAAATCAGTTACCAGAAATTAAACAGCGCCTCCTTGAAAAAGGAATTTACAGTGCAGACGTTGAAAATGTTTATAACAATGTAGCAATAAACAACCGTACTGCTTTAAGAACAGAAAGCATTCAGCTCTCAAGAAGCGAAGGAAGTAATCTTGTTGCTAGATTCCTAGAAGACAAAGAATCGATTAAAGCAGAAAAATCAGCAGATGCTGCTAAAGTAATTGCAAAAGAACTTGCAGATGACGCATTAACAGTCTCTGATGCCGCAATGGAAACTCTTTTTACAAGTCTTGAAAAATCTTTGAAAAGAGAAAGTGTTGATGATGTGGAAGTTTCAGATTTGCTTGAGAATTTTAAAACAGTATTTAATAAAGGCCTAGCAGTTTGGGAAGATGCGGAAACTGAATTTTTAAAAAGTCGTCAAGAATGGGAAAAAGAGGCCTCTATAACATTCCAGGAAAGCGAACAGAAGTGGGCGGAAGCATATGCGGAATTGAGACAAAAGAGAATAGAATGGGAAGAGGGCATAAATGAAAGAATAAAGAAAACTCAAAAAGAAATTGAACAGAAAAATATCGATTATGAAAATACAATAATTAAAATGTATAATTCATATAACGCAGCACTTGCCAGTGAAAAAACAAGAATGCTGCAAATTGCTGAAAGCCAGATAACTTTATATAACAGTTTACGATCTGCTTTAGTTATGGCAAAAGAAGGAATTGAGAGTTGGTATGGAGTATGGAGTACAAATTATAATGGGCTATATTCATATTGGAAGACAGAGGATAACATAACCAGAGTAAATGGAATATCCTACGATTTTAATGTAGAAACATTTACCGAAGAAAAATCAAAGCAGTTAAAAAATGACCTAGCAGCTATAGTGAATAGCTGGATGCCAAAGAACAACACAATATTTAGTTTTTTTACCAATCCTACAGAATATTCATTAAATAAATTAATAAACGATAATAAAAATAGTTTTAATGAACCAAATAATCCTTTAAATTCCGATTTAAGTAATCTTGATACATTAATAAAATTAGCAGAAACAATTCAGGGCAGTGATGAATTAGTAAAGAGGCTGAAAGCCTTGAAGACCTGCGCAGAGTGGATAGATCAGATAGTTTATTACAAGAAACAGATAAAAAATACACTGAAAGATATTTATAATTTTACAGGTGATAGAGATAAAGTTTTATTCAAGTCAGAACTTGAAATAGAAATAAGCGAAGCAGAAAAATTAGTACAATACTGGGAAGAAGAATTGTATGTAAATCAGAAAGTTGAACAGTACGCAAAAACAACAGATGCAAGTAGAGACACCGCGGCAAAAACAAAAACAGATAAAGAGCAGGCAGAAAAAGCATACGAAGATGCTTTCAACACATATACTACAGAGAGTGGAAAACTAGGCGGTTTAAATAATACCATTTCGGAAAGGGCTGCAGAGTTAAATACAATAAATGAACAGCTTAGTGCAAAACGAAGCGAAATAGAAAAACTGACAAAGGAATATGAGGCATTACAGGCAATCGACCAGGGTGTAAATATAAAGACAGTAACACAGCAGATAAAAAAATCTATCGATGATTACGAAAAAGTCCTAGAACAGTTGAGGGACGCTGAAAAGGAAATGAGTTTTGTAGGATATTCAAATAGTGTTCTACAGGAATATGATGATTTAATATCAAAGCAGGCTGATTATATTAATTCTGAAAATACAATAATTAGTTATCTTTCGGCTGTTAGAGATGCAATCACAACTGAAACAAATGGCTATTACATGACCATTAATGTGTTATTGGCTGAACTTGGCGCTACTTATGGACAAAATGATAACGTTGTTACAGATATCAGAAATAAAGCTTCTGAGCTTGATACGATTCTTTCAAAGAGTGAATATTCAATTGAATATAAGGCTTATTGTGTTGAGCATTATGTAAATATTCTGAAAGCAGATTTTGACTATCTTAAAAATTGTGAAGAAATAAAAGTAAGTGCAGCTCAGGGAAACGCCAAGAATACTTATTCTACAATATCATACAGCAATGATTTTAATTCTTATGTACAAGATGTAATTAGCATTCTAAAAATAAAAGAAGACAGTAATAAAGAATTAATTGAAACAATAGAAAATGCTTTAGCAGATTCAGAAAATACTGTAACTATATTAAATGATGATGAGAAATTAAAACTATTACTTTCAAAAAATTATATTTTTGAAGATGCGGAATTACAGTATTCTTATAATCTTCTTGTAGCTGATAGAAAGAACTCAAAAGATTTAAGAGCAAAATTAATATCTAAAAATGATGGGCTGGATGAAGAAGGCCGTCTGAATAATTGTGCATATAGAAAAAACATTTATGAACAAACTAGAAGTGAAATTGCATCTGAATTGAATAATAATACGAAAAAAGCCGAGTCTGGCTATACTGAAGTAATAGATTATATATGTGATTTGTATAAAAAGACAAATGAAGAAATAAAAACAACAAAAACAGCAGAATCCGCGCTTACAAAGTATATTAATGCATATTTATATAGCGAAGCTTTCAGATATAGAATAAGTAGCAGTTATAACGATGCAGAAGTAAAATCAAAAATTGAAAACCTTACAACAATAATAAATGGAACTGATGTACAAACGCTTTCGGAAGATGAAGCTGATGACTATACCAAAACTTACTGGACTTTGGTTTTCTTAAAATACACTGTAAGCCATTCAAGTGAGATTGACAACTGGTATGAGAAAATTAAGAATACACAGTTCTGCGCATCTGAGCATTTAAGTGATGATGAAAAAACAAAATATGCGCAGACAGTAAATAACTGGAAGACTACCCATCAGGCAGAACTTGACGCAAAAGTTGCAAATGAGAGAAAATTCTTTAGTTCAGAATTAACAGCAATTGAAAATGCGAAGAATAAAACAATTGACTATACATCATATAACCAGAATTTAGAGACTCTTGCAAAACTAGAATCCTCACTTAGCGAATACGCAGAGATTTACTCAAAATATACTCTTTCTAAAAACCAGATAAAGCAGCAAGCTCAGCAGAAGATAGATGAAATCGCATCAAAAGAATTTGAATATCAAGCAATGCGGAAAGGTTATGAGACTGCAGTTACTAACCTGAAAAATGTGGGCAATGCCTATAATAATCAGATAGAAAAAGTAAATGGATTTTATAGAGATGTATTAGAAGCACGAAAAAAACTAAGAGCCGCAGAGGCAGTTTATGACTGGGCTGAGAGTATCTATCTTGAAAACATCGGAGACACAGCCGGCTCTGACTACATTACACCTAAAGAAAAATTAAGCAGTGTACAGTATTCTTACAATAGAGCGAAACTTTCATTAGATATTCTCAATGAGGTTAAAACAAAGAAGACCGAAGAATCGGACACTGCTTTAATCAAAGACTTCAAGGATAAAGACAAGCTTTATTATGAAGCTTATGTAATAAGTTATGAAGTTGCAGAAAAAGCACAGGAAGCGTATGCTCAATTGCAGCGCGCAGAACAGAATGTAGAGAATGCAAGGATGTCTTTGATAGGTTCTGCAAAGGATAATAGTTGTGCTAAAGGTGTAAAAACTGTAGTTACAGTAGACAGTAAGAATAATATCAGTGTTTCTTATGAACTTAATAGAAATGCAGAAACAAAAGCTTCAGACTGTTTTTATAATAAGAAATACGAAAATTCAAACGGAAAAACTGTTACCCTTGGAACAATTCCAAAGACTGCTTGTGAAATAGAAGCAGAGCAGTGGTTTAATAGTATGAAGGATAATCCATCATATTTTAAGCAGGTAATTGCGGCTGCAGTTTATTACGAATATTTCGTAGTCTCTAATAAGGGGTTCGTTGAGAATGATTCTAATGAAGATGTTTTTGCAGTATTAGCTGATGGTGTGAATCTGGCCGATTTTTATGTAAATGGATATAGCAAACAGCATGGCAATAATGTAGGCGAAACATTTAAGAATGCTGTAGTGTCATATTTAAGCACTTGTTACAATTCTGTAAGTTCAACAGATATTGCAAAATGTATTCTTTTCAGAAATATTTCTGGAAAATATTCATCAAATATTGAGAAACTCGAAACAAATACAGTAAAAGAATATGCATATGGAAGAGTAGAAAGTTGGCTTGATGGTATAAAAGCTGATCACTGGTTCTCAAAATGGTTTTTGTGGGGATTATTCAGAGGACTTGATGCAGAAGGACGATGGGCAGAAGAAGCATCTGATACAATGAAAAATGCAAAAACTGGAGTTTCGTCAATTTATGATAGCCACTACAAAGAATTTGAAAACAGCGTAAATGGTATAACTTCTTCAAAAGAAACAATGAATAACGCTAAAAAGAATTTCTACAAGATTTCAACTGGTTCAGATACTCCAACAGACGAAAATGTGAAAGGCAGCCAGCTGAAGAAGACAATTCGTGCTATTCTTTCAGATGATGTAAAAGCTAAGGTTGATATAGATACTATTCTTGGCAAGATAAATGATGATGCAGAGTATAAAAATGTAGTTGAGGCAATGAAAGCTGCTGTAGTTGCATTCCAGAGCGAGGCAGCTCAGGCAAAAACGTTGCTGGAAAATGAGCAGAATACATTGTTCAGCAGTCAGTATAATTATTCAAAACTTTATGAAGCAGAAGTAAATAAAGGAATTGCGATTTCAAAAGAAAGTAAAGAAAAATTGAGAGAACTTGCAATAAAAGCTTCTGACCTCACACTTACCGTTACAGAACGAAATGCAGCTTCAGAAGCCTATGAGCAATTATTTAATTCATTGACAGTTACAGCAGACAGAGATTATCTGAAAACATTGGCAGACAAGACCTGGGGCGCTAATACATTTAATTCAAGTAGGCGTACTGAATCATTGTCTACTTTGTTTGAATCTTATGTAAATGGCAACTCAAAAATCTTTACAAATGAAAATAGAGCGGCAGAAATATATATATCAGAAATGCTGAACAACTGGTATGTAAATTATTCTGATGTTCTTGAAAATAGAAAGAATGCTAAACTAGAAGAATATAAAAATGAACTTAATTATGGTAAGAATTCTTTTGTAACACAAAATAACAATGTCTTAAATCAAATATATGATATAAGAGATGCATCAAGAGTTGAATGGTGTAAGGCAGAAGAAAAATTAAATGCAGTGTATAATACATGGAAGAGAGATTTCTTAAAAGCATATCAGAAAAATACAGAAGAGTGGCAGAACAACTATGATGACTTTCTGAATGATAAACAGGAATGGATTACAACAATGTATGTCGAAGCCGCTAATCAGACATCATTTACAGAGGAAAAGACTGCAGAGTTGGCAAGTAAGTCATTGGAAAAGGCAAGAAATATTACACTTGAAAAAATGAATGGAGTCTCATTTGATACAGATTATTATGTAAGTGAGCTTCTTGGCAGTACAAACCTTGCAAACCTTGAAAGCCATATGGCAGAGGTAGGAACAAGACTTGACAAGATACATGGCCTTTCCGCTATGAATACAAGTGATGCCGCAGATTCGATTGCCGGACTCTTGGTTTCTCAAAATATTTCTGCAGAAATAACATCAAAGATGGAAGCGACAGCTTCCAAACTTGCAGCTGCACATGCTGTAGAAAACATTGAAGCTAATATTGAACAGAGCTACAAAATGGTAGATAATTATAATAAATATTATGAAGATTATGTAAAAGAGCTTGTTTTAGGTGCCGGATATCAGTGGACTAAAAATGGAAGTTCACGAACTGTAACAGTTGACTCAAGTTTGATGGGAACAAAACACGAGACTCAGCGTGTAAACAGTTTCCAGTGGTTTAAAACTGCAATTCCAGAGGTGTCAATCAGTACTGCTTTATTAGGAAACCTTGAAGGCGCATCGCTTGCATTGGCAATGGCTCAAGATGAAAGTGATCTTGAACAGTGGCGTATCCAGATTTTTGGAAAAGGTGAAGGAGACAATAGACAAAAAGGCGAGTTTGATATCTGGGTTGGAGAAGGCGGTACTTTAATAAAAGATGTAGATCCGTCAGATTCACTCAGCGACAATACAGAGTTTGACGGTTCCGGCCAAATGGGCTCAATAATGCTCAATTTTGCATGGAATGAAGTCCAGAAAGGCAAGGGAATTTCAGAACTTGCTAAGCCCGGCTGGGATCAGAAACTCTGGTCTGGAGATTTCCTTGGCTTTGAACCTCCAAGCATTCGTACAGTAGCCTGTGTAGCGGCAGCAGCGGCGGCGGCAATAGTAGGAGCAGTAGCAAGTCCGTTTACAGTAGGTTCATCAGCAGTTCTGGGAGCGATGGCGGTAGCAGCTATAGGAGCAGCGATAACATTTACAAATGAATGTCTTTTTGCCTTACTTGATTTAGCAGGAGAATATAAAAGTCCTGAAGAGATAGGAAAGCAGCTTGCAACGAGTGCGGCAACAAGTGCGATAAGTGTGTTGGGAGCGGGAGCAGGAGCTGCAGTTTCGGGATTAAGTGGGATAGGAGGAGTGGTAGCAAAGACTGGAGTAAGTGCTGCAACGAGTGTAACCAGCACAGTAACGGTAAATGCAATACAAAGTGGAGGAGATTGGGACAAATTTTCTGCCAGTATGAAGAGCTTTGACACCTGGAAAGGCTGTATCTCAAGCACTGCAGGAAGCCTTGTGACGAATAGCCTGAGCGAGGCTGTAGTCGGCGCACGATATGAAAATGTTCTTGGTGAAGGCGGCAAAAAGATAACAAGACTTGAGCACAGCAAACTGGACGGATTCAACTCAAGCCAGATAGGAAGTATTTCAAATTTAAATTCAACAATCGGAAGTCTTGCAAGTACCGCAGTTACATACGGATTAACGGGAGAGGCGACATTTAATGTCCTTAATATATCTGATTTTGGAGCAGGAGCAAGCAGTGGATTGTTGGAAGTAACTTTGGGAGGCAAAAAAGGTTTTTCCAGTAGAATAGGAACCGGCGGAGCAGATGTAAGCAGAGGTAGTTTAATGACTGCACTGGCAGGAATCAATAACCTTAAGATGAACGAAAAGATTAAGAAAGCAGCAGCCAATAATAATATGGAAAATGCAGCCACAGCGTTACGTATGCAGTACGGTTTTGGAGATGAGAAGCAGTTGAAACAACTGGATGATATTCTCAATGGAAAATCAGGTTTGAAAGCCGGTACCGGTAATGGAGATGCACAAACTGTTATGGAAAATGGTCAGCGTACAGTTTATCTAAATAAATATAAAGAAAACATGACACGTGAAGAGAAGCTTGCAATGGGAATAACACTAGGACACGAGGCATATAGGGATGGAGTTGTAGGAGATGCTCAGAGTCAGTTCAACGAGACTGCGGAAGCTGTTCTGGGACACACAGCCCTTGCAAAACGAATGCAGGGCGACAGCATGTACAAGGACATGATGACTGGTCTTATAAATACAGACGTAAACCTGAAAAACGACATGACGGCCTTTGACTATGCGCTCGCAACCGGTGACTGGGGCGCATTTGGAAAATATGTAGGTGATAATTATGATTATTCTGCGGATTATTGGTTATTTAAGCTTGACGGCTCTATTGAAGATGATGGAAATTATTATTTTTCAAGAGAAATCGTCGATGAAAAAGGTGACTATATACCAGAAAAAATTGAAGGATCTGATTTTACGGGTTCCAAATCCCTTGCATTATTAAATGCCATTGGTATTGAAAATGTTCAAAAAATGTTAGGTGGAACAATAGACAGTTTGGGACAAATACCCGATGAAGTAATTAAAAGTGTGACAGGACTTGATATTGATAAAATTCCTTCTTCTGAACATAAGTCAATATTTGAAAACAATAAAGAAAAATTGATAGCTGAGTATTTATTGACAAAAAATGGCGCCAACTGGGATTCATCAACATCAAAATGGAGTGGTGGAAATCTAACCATTCCTGGTTTGGAACAAAATGACAGTCTTGGAGTTTATAGGGAAGTGGATACAGGAAAGTATGTATTCTTTACGGCGGGACTGGGTTTTATCCGCGAAGATAATGCATTTAGTGTGTATGATGACGGGAAAGGCGGGTATAAAGATAAAAAAAAAGTTGCTTTTGAAGACCGTGATAATAAATCGGCTACATTTTTGATGAAAGATGTGTTTACAGGGAAGGATATTGCCCGACAGACATTTGACAATGCATTTACCAGTATTGATAATACAAATAATCCTAGACAGACCATTGTTTCTGAATATTTTAAGATGTATTTAGTTAATTCCAACCCATGGAGAAAAAATGCATATGGAGTAGACCAAGTTGGAGTGTTTAATGGTGCTGTAACTATGGAAGGGCGTACTCTTGATATGACAGGCAAAGATAGACCTGGAGCAAAATCTACTTTATATCATTCTATGAGTCAAAATGCTGGGTCTGAAAACTGCTTTGGACCTATGAGTGATAAAAATGTTGGAAATTGGAATAGTAAACAAAGTATTGGCACAGGTGCGTACTACTTTAATAAGCAACTAGAACGATATAGAGAACTTCGTATTTACAATGGTTACCAGTTTAATATTCATTTAAAAGGAAAGTTGAGACCATGAAGAAAATTATCTTAATTTTTAGTGTTTTTTTTATGGAGGCAATGCTATTTTCTGAAAAAATTAATATAGATATAACTTATTTTACAAATATTTATGATAAAGGACTGATTTTATATTATTTAAGTGAAAAACAATTTGCTATTATTACAGCTGGTAAAAGGGAAGTTTTTGAAAAAGAGGGGCTTCTTCTTCAGTATTCGTATGATGTGGAAAAAGAAGTTCAAGGTTACTTTGTAAAAAATTCTCTTTCGAGGAAAAAAGAATCTAATATAGATGAATACTACATAGAAGGAAAAGGTATAATAATTCCCATTATTGTTAGACCAAAATATGGAGTAGATATGCCAAACGAAATGTTTCGTGATATTGATGATAGGAAAAGTTTTGATTATAAAATGTGGAAAGAATACAAAAAATAATCCGATAAAACCTATATAGAATCATGTAGAGAGACTCACAGAGTTGCAATTTATGATGCTGGTATAAAATCAATCAAAGCGTCATCTTCTTTATCGGAAAATACTAGGAACGGTTTTGTAGAGTATTTGGCGAATAATATTCTTGAAAAAATTTATTATATGGATACAGATGACTATGATAAAACTCTTTACGACTCAATAACCCCTCCCTGGGTAGAAGGTGTAAAGGGTTATGGCATAGGCGAATATCTGGATATGGAGTTCAAGTGGAAGTCTGATGAAATGCAGATACTGAACGGATTTGTAGACTTTACACGCATGGATTTGTATGAAAAGAACAGCAGGGTAAAAACTGTACTAATAGAAAGTGAAAATCCAAAATTCGCACAGGAGTACGAACTTGATGACATTGTAAGATATACCGTTATAAAACTGCCAGCAAAGACAGACAAGATCAGAATGACAATAAAGGATGTGTATAAAGGCAGTAAATATGACGACACCTGCATTTCTTCAATACTGGTAACAAATCCAAATTTGCCAAGTTATGAGGAAATGTCAGCAAGAATCCTTAATACTATTAAAGAAGGTGTTTATGACTGGCGTTATGATAAAACTGAGCCTTTGCCAGATTTTATAAAAGCAATGGGAAAAAGTGGAATAATCCTACAGTAAACTATGGGGGGCGTTACGGGGGCGGACTAAGACAAATTGAAAAGGACTGCAATAGTACAAACATCTGAAAACTTCATTGCCCCCGTTGGAAGGGGTAGCGAGCAACGAAGTGCGAGCGAGGGGAAGGCTTTTCCCCTCTTTCTTCAACTTGCATTATGGATTGGTAAATGCAATACAAAGTGGAGGAGATTGGGATTCATTTTCTGCCAGCATGAAGAGCTTTGACACTTGGAAAGGCTGTATCTCTAGTACTGCAGGAAGCCTTGTAACGAATAGCCTGAACGAGGCTGTAGTCGGCGCACGGTATGAAAATGTTCTTGGTGAAGGCGGCAAAAAGATAACAAGACTTGAGCACAGCAAACTGGACGGCTTCAACTCAAGCCAGATAGGAAGTATCTCAAGCTTCAATTCAACTATAGGGAGTCTTGCAAGTACCGCAGTTACATACGGATTAACGGGAGAGGCGACGTTTAATGTCCTTAATATATCTGATTTTGGAGCAGGTGCAAGCAGTGGATTGTTGGAAGTAGCTTTGGGAGGCAAAAAAGGTTTTTCCAGTAGAATAGGAACCGGCGGAACGGATGTAAGCATGGGAAATCTGAAAACAGCACTTGCAGGAATTAATAATCTGAATATGAACTCAAAGATAAAAAAAGCTGCTAAAGCAAATAATATGGAAAATGCAGCCACAGCGTTACGCATGCAGTACGGTTTTGGAGATGAAAAGCAAATGCAGCAGCTTGATGATATATTGAACGGTAAAGCCGCGATAAAGGCAGGCGATGGAAAGGGCGATGCACAAACTGTTATGGAAAATGGTCAGCGTACAGTCTATCTAAATAAATATAAAGAAAACATGACACGTGAAGAGAAGCTTGCAATGGGAATAACACTAGGACATGAATCATATAGGGATGGAGTTGTAGGAACACAGAGTGAACAGATAAATGAAACTGTAGGAGCGGTTTTTGGACACACAGTGATGGCAGATAAAGTTCAAAAAGATAAAAATTATGAGAAAATAATGAAAGGCATTATCGCAGATAAATCACTATTTACTACAGATTTACAGAAAGATTTGTCTTACTTTGAAGATTTCAAGAAGACAGGGGATATAAAAGCCTTTGGAGACTATGTATTGGATAATTATGATTATTCGGCTGATTATTGGAAGGTCTTGGAAAATGGAAATATTGGCTGGGACGGACAGTTTGATCTTTTTGATGAAAATGGAAGTTTATTACATCATACAGATAAAACAAGTTATACAGAAGCTTTGGCAGAACATCTTGGAATAACGCAGGAAGCAGCCAATTCATTGATTGTAAACGCAGGATATGATCATTTTGTAAAAGGTGAAAACGGACAAGCCGGTTATTTTGTAGGTGCAAATGGTCGGAAAGTGACAGATAAAAACGAAATTCAAACATCAGAAAAATTTAAGGCAAGTTATGATTTTCAGGTGAATTATGCGGATAAAGTATTGGATAAATATAATGGAAATATGGTTTCAGCATTACAAGATTATCATTTTAATAGTTTAATGGGAGAAACACTGGCTTCTTCTCAAATAATTTCAACAATGATGAGTGGTCTTTATATTTTTGCCGAAGCTTATGATGATTCTATACAAAAATTTGGAAATGTGGGTAGTAATAATATTACCAAAGAAATTTATGAAAACATATATAATCAGACTGGCTGGCAAAGTAATAATAATATTCTCTATGAGTATCTTAAAGATGGAACAATAAGTCCTGTTGTGGGATATTCATATATAACAACAAAAGCTTTTTATGAAGCAGGTCTTGAATATTTGGGAATACCAGAAGGGGCTATGCATTCTACTTCAATAAATGGAACTGCAGTTGATTTAGGTACAAATTCCAATAATCATCCTGTTGTTTCAGTTTTTAACAGTTCATTTTTAATCGATAATTCGTATGGTTATACAAATGGAGGTGGTAATTATATTTCACTTTATACAAATAATTTGAAGACCGATTATAAACATCTGTTAGGAAGTTCAAACGCATATAACACAATTAATAGTTTGAATTCGTACGGGCGTAATGCAGGGATATGGAGTTTCCCTGTTCCAAGTAATTATCAGATTGGCAATGTTGGTAATTCCGGAACACTAACTACTAATATTCATCTACATTTTCAAAATACAAGATTGAGGTAGAGTATGAAAAAAAATAATATTTTGATTTTTCTTATTGTTTGTATTTTTTTTAATGGGAAAGTAATTGCAAATGGAGTGAATATCCAAGATTTTCTGCTAAATGAAACTATAACAATTGGATTAAGATTTAATGAAAAATCAGATAATTTAGCAGGTGTAATTCATTTTGACAAAGGTCATGTGTCAAGTTCTGGAAATGGAACATTTTCAATAATTATTAATCCTGATTATCTTATTAAAGGTGATTATCTAGAAATCTATTATACAAGATGTTTCGCTCAGAATTTTTTTGATGAGAATAGAAGTTATTTTAGGTGGTCATTTCCAGAACGATTAAAAGTAAATGTTTCTGTTGAAGATTTAATGAAGGCTAAGAATTCTTGGAATCATTTTACAAGAGTTTCAATTGATACCTCACAAACCTATCCGATAACGTGTCAAGCAATTATAATCGATGATTTAAATGTCCGTGATGAACCATCTTTGGAGGGAAAGAAAATTGGTACGCTGAAGAAGAGAGACGAAGTAACTTTATACGAGCAAAGGAAAACCTTTGATGAAAAAATCGATGGTGAAAAAAATCCATGGTATAAAGTAAAAATTAGTGAAAATCAATATGGCTGGATTTACGGATACTATGTAAGAATTTTCTTTGAAGATGAAAATCTCGGGTATTCAGATAAAGAAAAAATCCTGGAAAGTATCGAAAATTAACATTTTTTTCGGGTATAATGCGCCTGTAAAATAGAACACAAAAGGAGACTGGTTCAAAGTGTAAACAGCTGATAAGATAAGAAAGGTGTTTTGCACAATGGGAAGAAAACGATAGACAAAAAGGCGAGTTTGATATCTGGGTTGGAGAAGGCGGTACTTTAATAAAAGATGTAGATCCGTCAGATTCACTCAGCGACAATACAGAGTTTGACGGTTCCGGCCAAATGGGCTCAATAATGCTCAATTTTGCATGGAATGAAGTCCAGAAAGGCAAGGGAATTTCAGAACTTGCTAAGCCCGGCTGGGATCAGAAACTCTGGTCTGGAGATTTCCTTGGCTTTGAACCTCCAAGCATTCGTACAGTAGCCTGTGTAGCGGCAGCAGCGGCGGCGGCAATAGTAGGAGCAGTAGCAAGTCCGTTTACAGTAGGTTCATCAGCAGTTCTGGGAGCGATGGCGGTAGCAGCTATAGGAGCAGCGATAACATTTACAAATGAATGTCTTTTTGCCTTACTTGATTTAGCAGGAGAATATAAAAGTCCTGAAGAGATAGGAAAGCAGCTTGCAACGAGTGCGGCAACAAGTGCGATAAGTGTGTTGGGAGCGGGAGCAGGAGCTGCAGTTTCGGGATTAAGTGGGATAGGAGGAGTGGTAGCAAAGACTGGAGTAAGTGCTGCAACGAGTGTAACCAGCACAGTAACGGTAAATGCAATACAAAGTGGAGGAGATTGGGACAAATTTTCTGCCAGTATGAAGAGCTTTGACACCTGGAAAGGCTGTATCTCAAGCACTGCAGGAAGCCTTGTGACGAATAGCCTGAGCGAGGCTGTAGTCGGCGCACGATATGAAAATGTTCTTGGTGAAGGCGGCAAAAAGATAACAAGACTTGAGCACAGCAAACTGGACGGATTCAACTCAAGCCAGATAGGAAGTATTTCAAATTTAAATTCAACAATCGGAAGTCTTGCAAGTACCGCAGTTACATACGGATTAACGGGAGAGGCGACATTTAATGTCCTTAATATATCTGATTTTGGAGCAGGAGCAAGCAGTGGATTGTTGGAAGTAACTTTGGGAGGCAAAAAAGGTTTTTCCAGTAGAATAGGAACCGGCGGAACGGATGTAAGCATGGGAAATCTGAAAACAGCACTTGCAGGAATTAATAATCTGAATATGAACTCAAAGATAAAAAAAGCTGCTAAAGCAAATAATATGGAAAATGCAGCCACAGCGTTACGTATGCAGTACGGCTTCGGCGATGAAAAACAAATGCAGCAGCTTGATGATATATTGAACGGTAAAGCCGCGATAAAGGCAGGCGATGGAAAGGGCGATGCCCAGACTGTTATGGAAAACGGTCAGCGTACAGTCTATCTAAATAAATACAAAGAAAACATGACACGTGAAGAGAAGCTTGCAATGGGAATAACACTAGGACATGAATCATATAGGGATGGAGTTGTAGGAGATGCTCAGAGTCAGTTCAACGAGACTGCGGAAGCAGTGCTTGGACACACAGCCCTTGCAAAACGAATGCAGGGCGACAGCATGTACAAGGACATGATGACTGGTCTTATAAATACAGACGTAAACCTGAAAAACGACATGACGGCCTTTGACTATGCGCTCGCAACCGGTGACTGGGGCGCATTTGGAAAATATGTGGGAAATAATTATGATTATTCTGCGGATTATTGGCGGGTATTAAGTGATGGAAATATAGTTTTTGATGGCTCTAAAGATTTGTACGATGAAAACGGTCTTCTATTAAAACATTATGAAGGCAGTGGGGGATATACAGATTCTTTGGCGAAAATGCTTGGTATTTCTGTAGAGGAAGCCAGTTCAAAATTGCATAACGATTATGTTTGGGATGCAGACAAGAAAGCATGGATTGGAAAGCCAGAAAACTCTAGTATAAAAACATCGGATTCGTTTAAGGCTGCATATGATTTTCAGGTTAACTATGCTGATAGAGTCTGGTCTGATTTTGGCGGTAGTATGGAGACTGCTGTATCTATGTACAAATCAGACTATGCATTTGAAAATGGATTAATTACTAATGATCAGCTATTGCAGCTTAATTTATTGTTCGAATTTTATGATTATGCAAAGAAATATGATAGTTATATGATTAATTATTTTAATGATAAATTAAATAAACAGTATAATTCTTCAGATTCTAAAAGTGCTTTTAGAGAAATTGAAAGAATAATTAATACAAATGCATTTTGTGATGACAACTATATTTATAATGCTTTCGGTTCTGGAGGAATTTTAAATCCTATTGATAGTGAAACAATAGGAATTTCCACAAAATCAACTTATCATTATAAAAATGGGACGTATGCTAATCATGGTTGGGGAAATCCTCGTGGCTTTGCAATTGATTTAGCTACGTATGGAAAACAAGGTGATATAGTTTATACGAATATTGATAGTTATTTATACTCAAATTCTGTAAATAAAAATTTGCCATTGAATAAAAACACAGGATATGAAGTAAGACTTTTTGGTAATAGAAATACTACTTATTATGGTCATTTGCAAGAAAATTCTATTGCAACTGCAAAACTGAAAAATCTTTCAAATTATACAACTTCAAGTAATTTATGGAGAACTTATATTCCAGCCGGTACTCAGATTGGAAATGTTGGTAACACAGGTAATTCTACGAATTCTCATTTGCATTGGGAGTACAGAAAAAATTATCAGTATTGGCATAATAGGAGATAATAATGAAAAAAAATATTTTTTTTGTTTCTATGTTTTTGTTTGCATCTTATTTTTACGCTCAAGTTGTAAAAAAAAATCCAAATCTGCAAACTTGTTTTTTTGATAAGTATAACATATCTTATGACTCTCTATATATCTGTCTTAGGGTGATGAAGATTTTTTAGTCGGAGAATTATTGTTTGAATATCCAAATAAAATTACTTTAGGTTTTAGTTCAGCTGGATATTATTTAAATTTTGATAATATTAATTTTGAAGATAATTTTATAGAGATAGATTTTATAGAGATTTGGATAGGGGCGGAAGAAACTTCTGCTGAAGAAAAAAGAATGTTTCTTAAATATAAAGCAAGAATAGATAAAGAAAAAATATCAAATACAGCATCTTGGATTGTAGAAGTCTATGGTATTGATCCAATTTTTATAGCAGAAGATACAATAGGGTCTGTAAATAAATTTGAGTCAAATTTTTTTGTAAAAGAAAAAACATTTTTAAGAAAATCAAAATCTTTGGATTCTGAAATAATAATGGAATTAATTCCAGAGAATATTTTCAATATAATCGATGTATGTTGTACGGAAAAGTCAAAAAATGATATTTGGCTAAAAGTGGAGTACGAAGATAAAGAAGGTTATATTCCCTTTTTGTCTTTGTCGGAAAATTGGACTGTTATGGAAAATAATCTTATCTATGAGGAATAGGTTAATTTGTTCAAATATATATTGATTGAAAATATCTATAAGAAGTATACAGGCGGCACAGACCTGAGTTTTGGAACAGTAACCTCGTCACTGCAGGGCATAAAGACATTGAACAAGAATCTGCAGATAATGCGAGCCGCAAACCGGAGCAATATAGCCAATGCGGCAACAGCGCACCGTACCCAGTACGGCTTTGGAGATGAAAAACAGCTTGCCCAGCTGGAAGATATACTAAAAGACAGAACGGAACTAAAGCGCGGCAATGGAGACTGCAAGGCGCAGACCGTAGCAGAAAACGGAAGGCGAACGGTATACCTGAACAGCTACAAAGAAAACATGACACGAGAAGAGAAGCTTGCAATGGGAATAACACTAGGACATGAATCATATAGGGATGGAGTTGTAGGAGATGCTCAGAGTCAGTTCAACGAGACTGAGGAAGCTGTTCTGGGACACACAGCCCTTGCAAAACGAATGCAGGGCGACAGCATGTACAAGGACATGATGACCGGTTTTATAAATACAGACATAAACCTGAAAAACGACATGACGGCCTTTGACTATGCGCTCGCAACCGGTGACTGGGGCGCATTCGGAAAATATGTAGGTGATAATTATGATTATTCTGCGGATTATTGGTTATTTAAGCTTGACGGCTCTATTGAAGATGATGGAAATTATTATTTTTCAAGAGAAATCGTCGATGAAAAAGGTGACTATATACCAGAAAAAATTGAAGGATCTGATTTTACGGGTTCCAAATCCCTTGCATTATTAAATGCCATTGGTATTGAAAATGTTCAAAAAATGTTAGGTGGAACAATAGACAGTTTGGGACAAATACCCGATGAAGTAATTAAAAGTGTGACAGGACTTGATATTGATAAAATTCCTTCTTCTGAATATAAGTCAATATTTGAAAACAATAAAGAAAAATTGATAACTGAGTATTTATTGACAAAAAATGGCGCCAACTGGGATTCATCAACATCAAAATGGAGTGGTGGAAATCTAACCATTCCTGGTTTGGAACAAAATGACAGTCTTGGAGTCTATAGGGAAGTGGATACAGGAAAGTATGTATTCTTTACGGCGGGACTGGATTTTACCCGAGAAGATAATGCATTCAGTGTGTATGATGACGGAAAAGGCGGATATAAAGATAGAAAAAATGTTGCTTATGAAGACCGTGATAATACATCGGCTACATTTTGGATGAAAGATGTGTTTACAGGGAAGGATATTGCCCGACAGACATTTGACAATGCATTTACCAGTATTGATAATGTGAACCATAAGAATTCAATTGTTTCTGAGTATTTCAATATGAGGTTAATTGATTATGATTCGAGAAAATATGGAGTAGATACAGTAGGTCTTTTTTCTAATGCACAAACGGCTGCAGGTAATACAATTGATATACAAGGTTTTGACGGTACTGATTTCAAACGATTTTTGTATCATCCAACAGATCAATTCGGAACAATGGAAGGATGCTTTGGTACAATGAGTGATTTTCAGATGGGAGGTTATTCTAAAAAAGAAAATAAGGGAACAGGTGCCTATTATTTTCAAACACAATTAGATCTATATAAGAAACTTGGAATTTATAATGGTTATCAGTTTAATGTACATTTAAAGGGGAGATTAAAATGATTAGAAAGATATTTATCCTAAGTCTATTTTTTCTTCTTGTATTATTAAAAACTTATTCGGAGAATTTTTACTTAGATACAAGTGACTTTATAAATTACTCTGACTCAGAATGGTTGACTGTAAGAATTTTAACAAATAATCAATATGGTATATTAAAGGGTCATAAAAAAGATTCGGAAATACTTTCAGGATTAAGAATTGAAAGAGAATGTGTAAGCATACATTTAGAAACTCATGACCATTTTTTGAGAGATAAATATTCTTATTTGAATCATGGGAAAAAAAAATATAGATATTATGTACCTGGAAAAGGTGTAATTATGGAAATTATAGTTACACCTGAGGATATTGTTCCAATATGGATTCCTTATGAGATGTGGGAGAATGCAAATGATATAGCATCTTTTAGTTTAAAAAAATGGAAGCAGTTTAAGGAAATTGAACAATATGATGCAATCGATATGGAATTGCAAATGAATTGTGTGAAAATATATGATTCTGGTATAAAAAATATTTTTGCTAGTTCGTGTATGTCTGAAAATACAAGAAAAGGAAGAGTAACCTATTCGGCAAATAATATATTAGAAAAGATTTATTACCGGCCAGGGCAAGATTATGATTTTATCCAATATGATTCAATCACTCCTCCCTGGGTAGAAGGCAAGGATGACTATGGAATCGGAGAATATCTTGATATTGAATTCAAGTGGCTATCAGATGAACTGCAGATTTTAAATGGATTTGTAGACTTTACCCGGATGGATTTGTATGAAAAGAACAGCAGAGTAAAAACCGTACTTATCGAAAGCGAAAGCCCGAAGTTTTTGGAAGAATATCAACTTGAAGACCTTGTAAAATACACGGTAATAAATCTTCCACAAAAAACAGATAAAATCCGTATGACTATTAAAGATGTATACCCAGGCACAAAATATAGGGATACATGTCTTTCTTCGATTCTTGTAACAAATCCAAATGTTCCAAACTACGAAGAAATGAAAGAAAATATTTTAAATGCCTTAATTGACGGCTATGATAAATCATCACACTATGAAGCAATGGCATTGCAAAGGTTTATAAGGGATGTTTCGGAAAAATGACTAAGATTATTTATGAAGACCGTGATAACACTGATGTCAAATTTTGGATGAAAGATGTTTTTACAGGTACATACATAGCAAATGAAAATTTTGAAAATGCATTTACCAGTATTGATAATATAAATAATCCTAGACAGACCATTGTTTCTGAATATTTTAAGATGTATTTAGTTAATTCCAACCCATGGAGAAAAAATGCATATGGAGTAGACCAAGTTGGAGTGTTTAATGGTGCTGTAACTATGGAAGGGCGTACTCTTGATATGACAGGCAAAGATAGACCTGGAGCAAAATCTACTTTATATCATTCTATGAGTCAAAATGCTGGGTCTGAAAACTGCTTTGGACCTATGAGTGATAAAAATGTTGGAAATTGGAATAGTAAACAAAGTATTGGCACAGGTGCGTACTACTTTAATAAGCAACTAGAACGATATAGAGAACTTCGTATTTACAATGGTTACCAGTTTAATATTCATTTAAAAGGAAAGTTGAGACCATGAAGAAAATTATCTTAATTTTTAGTGTTTTTTTTATGGAGGCAATGCTATTTTCTGAAAAAATTAATATAGATATAACTTATTTTACAAATATTTATGATAAAGGACTGATTTTATATTATTTAAGTGAAAAACAATTTGCTATTATTACAGCTGGTAAAAGGGAAGTTTTTGAAAAAGAGGGGCTTCTTCTTCAGTATTCGTATGATGTGGAAAAAGAAGTTCAAGGTTACTTTGTAAAAAATTCTCTTTCGAGGAAAAAAGAATCTAATATAGATGAATACTACATAGAAGGAAAAGGTATAATAATTCCCATTATTGTTAGACCAAAATATGGAGTAGATATGCCAAACGAAATGTTTCGTGATATTGATGATAGGAAAAGTTTTGATTATAAAATGTGGAAAGAATACAAAAAATAATCCGATAAAACCTATATAGAATCATGTAGAGAGACTCACAGAGTTGCAATTTATGATGCTGGTATAAAATCAATCAAAGCGTCATCTTCTTTATCGGAAAATACTAGGAACGGTTTTGTAGAGTATTTGGCGAATAATATTCTTGAAAAAATTTATTATATGGATACAGATGACTATGATAAAACTCTTTACGACTCAATAACCCCTCCATGGGTAGAAGGTGTAAAGGGTTATGGCATAGGCGAATATCTGGATATGGAGTTCAAGTGGAAGTCTGATGAAATGCAGATACTGAACGGCTTTGTAGACTTTACACGCATGGATTTGTATGAAAAGAACAGCAGGGTAAAAACTGTACTAATAGAAAGTGAAAATCCAAAATTCGCACAGGAGTACGAACTTGATGACATTGTAAGATATACCGTTATAAAACTGCCAGCAAAGACAGACAAGATCAGAATGACAATAAAGGATGTGTATAAAGGCAGTAAATATGACGACACCTGCATTTCTTCAATACTGGTAACAAATCCAAATTTGCCAAGTTATGAGGAAATGTCAGCAAGAATCCTTAATACTATTAAAGAAGGTGTTTATGACTGGCGTTATGATAAAACTGAGCCTTTGCCAGATTTTATAAAAGCAATGGGAAAAAGTGGAATAATCCTACAGTAAACTATGGGGGCGTTACGGGGGCGGACTAAGACAAATTGAAAAGGACTGCAATAGTACAAACATCTGAAAACTTCATTGCCCCCGTTGGAAGGGGTAGCGAGCAACGAATGAACTGACCCCAAAAAATTAGACACTTTTTGGAGGTTAGAAAATGGGAGTTACAATTCCTTATCCAATTGACTTGAGAGTAAAGGTTTTGGCAGAATACAAGGCAGGAGTTGTCGGTTACAGAACTCTAGCAGCCAAATATGGACTGCAGCGAGATACCGTAAGGTATTGGGTTTTGCAACAAAGAACCGGCAGAGGATTGCCTGTGGAAACCAGAAACGAGATAATCATCGATGATGAACAGAAGGATATTGAATACTACAAAACAGAAGCTGAATACTGGAAAGCTTATGCAAAGAAACTCGAAGCAATAAGGTTTCCAGAAAGTAAAAAAAAACAGCAATCGAAACAATCAAAGAATTACATAAAAAAGGATACAAAATAAGCGTTCTTTGTAAGATTACAGGCATAAGCCGAGCAACATTTTATTATCAGAAAGATAACACAAGGAAAAATGACAAAGACCTTGAAACACTAGAGATAATAAAAATGCTGCCTGAAAAACAATTACGCTACGCTGAGCTAAGGTAAAAGCTCATTACCTGAAACTCCAGTTTGGCATAAAAATGAATCACAAAAGGATTTTGAGGGTATCAAATCTGTATGGGATTCATGTAGAGAACCGTGTAAGACGGTTTCCTAAGGGATATTATCAGACTTTGAAGGAGAATGATGCCAATCTGCCTAAGAATATCCTTAACAGGGAGTTTTCTGCAGATAAACCGTTGCAGAAGCTTGTGACAGATATCTCATACTTCAAAATAAAAAATGGATGGTTATTCCTTAGCGCAGTAATGGATTTATTCAACAAAGAGATTCTGGCGTTCAGGATGTCTAATCATGCTGATACAGAACTTGCTGTTGATACAATAAACAGTCTGTGTGAAAACACTTCTAGCCATTTCCATTGTTAAAATCGCACGCTTCTTGTACTGTGCTTTATACATAACCCAGCCTTTTGAGACATCACGGGGAAGAAGCTCATTGTTGAACGCCCATTTGAGCGGAGTAAGCACCGCTCTCAGAACATGGTTTTTTGTGTTTCCGTTGAGCTGCATGCCGTCCAGCCGGTCAAACTGCTCTTGTATTACCTTGCGGTTGATCTCTCCCAGTGTCTTTTCCCCGATGATTTCTGCCCAGTGGTTTGTAATAAAGGCAGCGGAATTTTCGGTGTGCTTTTTATGGACGCTTTGTCCCTTGCGTTGCTTTTCGCGCAGGTATACGGACTTTTCAGGATTCCAGAAATCAACAAGCCACTGAAGCGCCGGGGTGTTCAGAAAACCCTCGTCTTTCATTACAAAGCTTGTGACAAACCCTTTTCGCTGGAAATCCTCAAGGAATTTCTCTACATCCTCTTTTGTGTAGTCTGATTTTCTGATTGTGTCATAGAATGAGAGTTTCTCAAGCTCGCGCCCCGACTGCATGGCGTTGTACATGTCCCATGCCTTGCGGAGCGCTCTGCTGTAATTCTTTTCTTTTGTGGAAACCCAAGAAAGGAAACCGCCTGTCTGCTCGTTGCGGAAACGAACATAGTAAAATGGCGAGTTGCCTCGCGCTGTGAGAGAGAATGGCAATTTCTGCATAGGCGTAACCCCTAATTTTTATTATCAGGTTATAACTCCAATGCTTCCCAATTTACCGGTGGGCGTATTTAAATTTATGTACCACTTTGTGTACCACTTTTAAATTTCCGCTTCAAATGACATATTTTTATCATTTGTCATGTGTTGTAATTTATTGTAATACATAAAGTTATGTGGTATGATGCTTGGCAGAATCGAACTGTCGACCTGCTGCTTAGAAGGCAGCTGCTCTATCCAGCTGAGCTAAAGCACCAAGTGGATAACAATATAGCATAAATCTATTTTTGTTTCAATAGCATTTCTTTCATCGTTCGCCAACCGAGCATTGCGCATTTTACGCGAGCTGGCATGTGGGAAACATCTTGCAGTGCGGCAGCTTCGTCTAGCTGTTCTAGTTCTGTTTCTGTGACGGAACCTTTTATCATTCTGTCAAAAATATCAGCGAGTGCGAGAGCTTCTTCCTTAGTTTTGCCGATAACAAGGTCTGCCATCATATCTACAGATGCCTGACTTATTGCACAGCCGCTTCCTGTAAAACTCGCATCTTTGATTTTTCCGTCTGAGCCGAGTGTCATCTGGAGTGTGATTTGATCTCCGCAGCTAGGATTTACGCCTTCGAGGCAAAAAGTTGGAGAATCGAGTTCCTTTTTGTGGGTCGGATTGATGTTATGCTCGTTTAATATTTCTCTGTATAGTTCTTTAGTGTCCATCATATTTCCTTGCATTGTTCGTTTTATAAGTTACGCAGCCATCGTAGAAATTTATAAATCGTATTTAATTATAGTTTATTTTTTGTCTGCGTCAATCAGCGTGAGTAATCAGCGGATGCAGACAATCAGAATGATGGCCAACAAATCAGCAAATCAGTCAGCATACTCATGTTGTTTAAAGAGGGTGTCAATCTTAACACAACTTGAAACTGCAAATCAGTCTTTATAACCGCTCCATTTGCGCACCTGTGATATCTTATCTATGAAAATGTCGACTTCTTCTTCTGTGTTGTAGAAATACAGGCTTGCACGTGCACTTGCATTTATCCCAAGATACTGTTGCAGCGGTTGAGCGCAATGGTGTCCTGCTCGGATTGCAATGTGTTCATCGCTCAAAAGTGTAGCGATGTCGTGAGGATGGACTCCGTCAACTGTAAAAGTCACGATTCCGCTTCGTTTGTGTGGATCATCGCTTCCTACAAAGTTTAAATGCGGGATTTTTTTCAGCCCGTCCATCAGACGCTCTGTAAGTTCTTTATCTCGCTTTTCAATATTGTCCAATCCGACTGATTGCAGATAACGGACTGCGGCAGCCATTCCAACTGCATCTCCGGCGCTTACCGTTCCGGCTTCAAATTTATGAGGAACTTCAGCCCAAGTCGCAGAATCTCGTGTGACGTATTCAATCATCTCTCCGCCTGTCATAAATGGAGGCATTTCTTCCAGTAAATCATAACGTCCGTAAAGCGCACCGATTCCCATTGGCCCACAGAGTTTATGACCGCTCATAGCTAAAAAATCAGCTCCGATATCTTGAACATCGACTTTTATGTGAGGTGTAGATTGTGCTCCGTCAACGATGAAAACTGCACCGACTTTATGTGCAACTTCTCCGATTTTCTTTACAGGATTTGTTATTCCAAGCACATTGCTTACGTGAACTATGCTTACGATTTTTGTTTTGCCTGTGATTTTAGCTCTGTACTCGTCTTCACTTATTACACCTGTTTTTTTATCGCACTCCATAAAAACAAGTTTAGCTCCTGTCTGGCGGCAAATTATCTGCCACGGAAGGATGTTTGAATGATGTTCCATGATTGAAATGCAAACTTCATCACCGGATTTAAGATGATAAAGACCCCAACTGTATGCCACAAGGTTTAAACTTTCGGTCGTGTTGCGAGTAAAAATTATCTCTTCAAGACGTTTTGCATTTATAAATTTTGCAACTGTTGCCCTTGCATCTTCATAAGCGTTTGTTGCCCTTTCTGAAAGGCTGTAGAGTCCACGCAGCGGATTTGCATTCGCAGTTGCGTAAAAATGGCTCATTGAATCTAGCACGAGATATGGACGCTGTGCTGTTGCGGCTGTGTCAAAATAGATTAGTCCGTTGTTTTCTTTTGAAATATGTTCATCTATCGCCTTAAAAAAAGGAAAATCTTTTCTATACTTGTTTACCATCATTAACATTCCTTCCCGGTTGTAAGACAAAATTAAGATTATTTGTTTTCGATAAAGTTTAAAATCTTTTGTTTTATATTTTCATCCGGAATTTTATCTGCCACTGCTTGAACTTTTGCAACTGACATTATTTTTTCTGCTTCTTTTGCACTTATTCCGCGTGTCTGCATATAGAAAAGAATATCGGATGAAAGGCGACCGATTGTTGAACCGTGTTCACCTTCAACATCTTCCTCATCGCAAAGGATGACCGGAATTGATTTATTTGCGGTCTTTGGAGAGAGCAGCAGCGTTTCTTCCATTTCGTAGCCGACTGAACCTGCGCAGCCTTTTTTTAATTCAATTGTTCCACGGTACGTTTTAGAAGCTTCATCTTTTAATGAGCCGTTTACATTCATTTTACATTTAGTTTTTTTGTTTTTATGAATGACGATGTGGTTCATGTCGAGAATCTGTCTATTTTTGCATATATAAGCGACATCAGATGTAAAGGAAGATTTATAGCCTTGCAGACTTACGTAGAGCCCCGAAGAAGAATGTCCGCCTCCGAGCTCAATCTGTGTAAATTTTACATCAGAATTTTCCATTGCGACATAGCCTGTGTCATCTAACAGAAGCGTATTTTCAGGATAAAGTTGAACTTTTACAACGTGAACTTTTGCATTTTTTTCGACGTAGATTTTTGTCTGAATCGTAAGAGAGCTTTCGGCCGCAAGTTTTTCGTTATTTTCGTAAACAAATATAACAGTGCATTCCGAGTTTTCTTTTACATAAATAAATTGATTTGAAATTACGTTAGATTCGGATCCGTTTGAAATGTAAAGCACTAGAGGTTTAGAAGGAGTTCCGTTTACGGTGATTATTTGTGCATCAAAAGCTGCTTGCGCTATGATTTTTGCGAGCGGATGATTTTGCTCTGAAATTGATTCGCAATTATTTTTACGATTTTCTTTCTGTTTTTCATAATTTTCAGCCCGTTTATCCGGCGTTTTGAGATTGTGCTTTGCGAAAAGCCCGCCGTTTATATTATCAAAATCAATTTTTGTATTGTTTTTGCCAATCGTGAACCCCTCCGGCAAATTGTCATAAACTGCATTTTTGTGAACGAATTTTGTGTCGATAGTCACTTCGTCATGATTTATCTTTAGCCAGTTCCACGTGATAGAAGGGATTTTGTTTATTTTAAATGTTTCTTTCATCGTCGTTCTCTTACATTGTGCCTTTCATCTCTAGACGAATAAGATTATTCATCTCAACTGCATATTCGAGCGGAAGCTCTTTGCTGACAGGATTTGCGAACCCGCTTACAATCATACTCCTCGCCTCATCTTCCGGGATACCGCGACTCATCAGATAAAAAATCGCTTCGCTGCTTATTCTTCCGATTTTGGCTTCATGTCCGACATCGCAGTCGTCGTTCAAAATCTCCATTGCAGGGATTGTGTCTGAACGGCTTTCGCTGTCAAGCATCAACGACTGGCATGAAACGCTCGCTTTGCTTCCTGTTGCTTCTTTTCCGATGTAGACGGCAGACCGATAAAAACTTTCTCCGCCACCTTTTGAAATCGATTTAGTTGTGATCAAGCTTGTCGTATCGGGAGCAAGGTGAACCATTTTTGCGCCCGTGTCCAAACACTGTCCGCCGCCTGCAAATGTAATTCCTGTGAATTCCGAACGCGCATTTCGCCCTACTAGGTCGCTTTCGGGGTAAAGATAAGATATGTGCGAGCCGAATGAGCCTGAAATCCATTCGACAGCACCGCCTTCCTCAACTTTTGCGCGTTTTGTGTTGAGGTTGTACATATTTTTTGACCAGTTTTCGATTGTAGAATATCTCAGATGGGCATTTTTCTTTACAAAAAGCTCTACAGCTCCTGCATGTAAATTTGCTTCGTTATATTTTGGAGCGGAACAGCCTTCAATAAAGTGAAGGTCAGCGCCTTCGTCTACAATTATCAACGTGTGCTCAAACTGACCTGCTCCCTTTGCATTTAAACGGAAATAAGACTGAAGAGGAAAGCTCAAATGCACACCTTTTGGGACATAAACGAAAGAGCCTCCTGACCATACGGCGCCGTGAAGGGCTGCAAACTTGTGGTCTTTTGGAGTTATCAAAGTCATAAAATATTCCTGAACCATTGAGCCCCATTCTTTGCTTTTCAATGCCTCTTCAAAGCCCATGTAAACGACGCCCTGCTTTGCGACTTCTTCCTGAACATTGTGATAGACAAGTTCCGAATCATACTGTGCACCGACGCCTGCAAGAGATTTTCGCTCTGCCTCAGGAATTCCGAGTTTTTCAAATGAGTCTTTGATATCTTGTGGAACATCTTCCCAACTGCCGCTCATTTTAGTTTTTGGGCGGACATAAGTTGAAATGTTTGCAATATCGAGTCCTTCAATAGATGGACCCCAGTTTGGAACATGCAGCTGATTGTATATTTGAAGCGAGTTTAGCCTAAATTCCCGCATCCACTGAGGATCTTCTTTTTCATCGCTGATTCTTTTAACAATTTCTGGATTTAGCCCACTTTCAATCCTGTAAAAATTCTCTTCATCTTCTTCGTAACGGAAATCATAAAAATCGTTGTTTATATCAGCTACAATTGTTTTTTCTTCTGCCATCAGCTATTCCTCAATAAATATCATAAATTCCGCAGTATGAAATCCGGCTTATTTAATATATTTCTCAAATCCATTTTTGTTGATCTCTTCTACCAATGAACCGTCGTCTGAGTGAACAATGTGTCCTTTGACAATGACATGCGTATGATTGACCTTCAAAGATTCAAGAATTTTAGCATTGTGAGTGATAATCAAAAGAGAACCGCCTACAGTTTTCTGATATTCTTCAATACCTTTTGAAACTACGTGAACCGCATCAACGTCGAGCCCCGAATCAGTTTCATCTAGAATTGCAAAATCAGGTTTTAGCATGAGCAGCTGCAATATTTCGCTTTTTTTTCTTTCTCCGCCGGAAAAACCTACATTTAAATCGCGCTTTGCATAATCAAAGTCAATATTTAGTAGTTCCATGCAAGCTTTTAGTTCTTTTTGAAACTGAAAGAGTTTTACATGCTCTCCTGTCCTCTGTTGAATTGCGGAACGGATAAACGTTTCGAGGGAAATTCCCGGAACTTCGAGAGGATTTTGGAAAGACATAAACATTCCGAGTTTTGCGCGTTTATCTGTACTCAAATCAGTGATATCTTGATTTTTAAAAAAGATATTTCCGCTAGTTACATGATAAATTGGGTTTCCCATCAATGTGTTTCCGAGCGAAGATTTTCCCGCTCCGTTTGGTCCCATTAAAACATGAATTTCGTCATTTCCAATCCGAATATCGAGGTCGCTGAGAATCTGTGTGCCATCTTCAAGACCTGCACTGAGTTTTTTAGTTTCTAAAAGCATGGTTAAAATATACTAAAAAAAAAGAATGTTTACAATTAAATTCAGAGTTTTATCTATTAAAATGATAGGTTATATATTTTTACTTTTTTGCTGTACCTGACTTGAAAATCGAATCTTACGGATATTTTTCTGTACTTGACAGAATAGATGAAATTTGTCATTTTGTAATAAAGATATTTTTAATATTAAGGTTGGTGTTGATTATGAAAAAATATGCATTTTTATTTCCGGGGCAGGGTGCTCAGGTTCCCGGAATGATTAAAGATATTTGTGACGCTTACCCTGAAGCGCGCAAAGTTGTAGATGAAGTTTCAAAAATCACTGGCGTAAATATGGCTGAACTTCTCTGGGAAAGCGATGCTGCTGTTTTGAGCCGCAGCGATAACAGTCAGTTAGCGATTACAACTGCATCTTTGGCTGTAATAAAAGTTCTTGAATCAAAAGGGATTAAACCGTCTGCAGTGATGGGATTCAGCCTTGGCGAATTTCCTGCACTTTATGCAGCCGGTGTTCTTAGTTTTGAAGATGTGATCAAAGTTGTTCGTAAGCGCGGTCAGATTATGCAGGCAACTTGTGAAAAAATTGCAAAAGAGAATGAAGGTCACGCACCCGGAATGACTGCTGTCATAGGGCTTTCTCCAGAGCAGGTCACAGCCATTACAAAAGATATAAAAGATGCTTATCCAGCTAACTTAAACTCGCCGGTTCAGACTGTAGTTTCAGGCACAGCTGACGCTCTTACGGAATTGGAAGCAAAAGCTAAAGAAGCTGGTGCTCGCCGTGCTCTTCGTCTTGCAGTTGCGGGACCGTTCCATTCTCCGCTTATGCAGGAAGCTGCTGACAATTTTGAAAAAGCACTTGCCGACTTTACTTTCAACAATCCAGATAAAATACTTTTTAGCAACGTCACAGGAAAACAGGCAAAAGATGCTGCCGAAATCAAGAAAAATGCTGTTCTCCATCTCACAAATCCTGTTCGCTGGACAGATGAAGAAAAAGTCCTAAACGATTTGATAGCTGACGATAAAGACAATGAATGGGAATTGATTGAGCCGGGAGTTGGTTCTGTTTTGTCCGGTCTTTGGGCAAAATCAGGATATGGCGAAGAAATAAAATGTGTTTCTGTAAACTCTGCTGAAACACTTGCAAATTACTAGGATAAATCCTGTAAAATTAAATTAGAGAAGGAAACTTAATTATGGCAAACAGACGTGTTGTTATCACTGGAATGGGAGCGGTTACTCCTCTTGGAAATACTGTAGAAGATACATGGGCAGGAATTAAAGCTGCAAAAAGTGGAATTGCCCCAATCACACAGTTTGATTCTTCAATCAACAAAGTTCACTACGCTGCTGAAGTAAAGAACTTTGATCCATCTCTTTATATGGATTCTAAAGACGCAAGGAAAATGGCTCGCTTTACTCAGTTTGGCGTTGCTGCTGCAAAGATGTGCCTCGAAGATGCAGGATTGCTCGGAAATTCAGAAGTTC
The DNA here is from genome assembly GCF_014334335.1 of Treponema sp. Marseille-Q3903. Classification (NCBI taxonomy): domain Bacteria; kingdom Pseudomonadati; phylum Spirochaetota; class Spirochaetia; order Treponematales; family Treponemataceae; genus Treponema; species Treponema sp. Marseille-Q3903. The sequence continues at coordinate 1,869,280 of NZ_JACSEU010000001.1, read as the reverse complement.
TCGACGAAACCGGAATAATACTTGGTGTTGGAATCGGCGGTCTTGAAATTACGGAATCTTCTGTGCTTTCTCTACAGAAAATGGGATTTGTAAAAACAAATCCTATGGCTATTCCACAGCTTATTCCAAACGAAGTTGGTGGAAACATCGCTATAAACTTTGGCTGCCACGGACCTGTTCAGTCTGTCGCTACTGCTTGCGCTTCCGGTACAGATGCCATGGGAGATGCATTCGATATGGTTCGCTCTGGACGCCTCGACTGCTGTTTGACAGGTGGCGCAGAAGCTACAATCTGTCAATTTGGTATTGTTGCTTTTGAGGTATTGCACGCACTTTCAACAGGCTTTGATGACGATCCGACAAAAGCTTCCCGCCCGTTTGATAAGAACCGCAATGGTTTTGTGATGGGAGAAGGATCTTGTATCATGATGTTCGAAGAATATGAACACGCTAAAGCTCGCGGCGCAAAGATTTACGCTGAAGTTGCAGGTTATGGTGCTTCTTGTGACGGTTTCCACCTCACAGCTCCAAACCCGGACGGAATTTGCGGTTCAAAATGTATGATACGTGCTATGAAAGATGCGGGAATGAATCCATCTGAGATTCAGTATTACAATGCTCACGGAACATCTACGCACAAAAACGACTCATCTGAAACTCACATGATTAAAATCGCATTTGGGGAAGAAAACGCACGCAAACTCAAGATTTCTTCTACAAAATCTATGCACGGACATTGTCTTGGTGCTACAGGTGCCATCGAAGCTATGATTTGTGTTAAAGCAATAGAAGACAGTTTTGTTCCATGCACAAAAAACCTCGATGAACAGGATGTAGAAGGCGGCTGTGACCTAGACTACGTTCCAAATAAAGGTATTGAGATGAATATAGATGCTGCAATGTCTGCAACATTCGGATTTGGCGGTCACAACGGTGCAATCATCGTTAAAAAGGTTAAGGACTAATCATGGGACTTACAACTGATATAAAATCACTGCTGCCGCACCGCGAGCCTTTTTTATTCGTAGATGAAATAATCTCCGCTGACGAAAAAGGCTGTGTCTGCGAGCATACTTTTACGGAAAATGAATTTTTCTTTAAAGGGCACTTCCCGGAATATCCTGTTGTTCCCGGAGTAATTCTCTGTGAAACGATGGCTCAGGCTGGTGGAGCGGCTCTCCGCTATCTGAACATTGTTCCCTCTGACGGATTGTTTTTCTTTGCGACTATGGACAAAGTAAAGTTCAGAAATCAAGTTCGTCCTGGCGATAAAGCTCGAATGGAAATTGAGTTTTTGCGGAACAGTCCAAAGATGATAAAACAATGCGGCAAGCTGTACGTTGGCGATTCATTGTGTGCCGAAGCAGAGTGGATGTGCCTTGTAGGTTCTGCAAAATAATTTGTTTTGCTGCAATTTGATTTTTTGCGTTTATTTTTTGTGTAAATAAAAATGCCCGAAAGTTGGAGCGTACAATTCTTGTATGAAACTTTAATTTTCGGGCGTTTAATTTTAACTGTTTTTCAAAAGCTCAATTTCGGCTTTGTATCCTTCGTGTTGATTCGGCGTTTCTAGGATAAACGGCAAATCTTTTAGAGCCGGATGCTTTGTAACTCTCACAAGCGCTTCAAGCCCTATATAACCTTTACCGATTTTTTCGTGTCTGTCTTTATGTGAGCCTAAATCGTTCATGCTATCATTTAGATGGATTGCGTGAAGGCGTCCTAACCCGATAACTTTATCGAACTTTGCGATGACATCGTCTAAATTGTGAACGATGTCGTAGCCGCCGTCCCAAATATGGCACGTGTCCATGCAAACGCCAAGCTTATCGGCAAGCGATTCTCCATATTTTTCTTCTGTCAGCTCTATTAGCTGTTTTACTTCCTCAAATGTGCGCCCGATTTCAGAACCTTTGCCTGCCATCGTTTCAATCAAAAGTGTCGTAGAACAAGCTTTTTTTTCGGTTCCGGACCTACCGATAACTGTATTGAATACATTTGCAATCATTGAAGATGTCAAATCGATTCCGACATCAGAGCCTTGTCCTGTGTGTGAACCGGGATGAAAATTGTACAAACTGCCAGGTGTATATTCGAGCCGTGCAAAATCATCTACCATCATTTCGTAAGCATATTGACGCAGACCTTCATCGGCAGAACACGGATTCATTGTGTACGGGGCATGTGCAACAGGAGGAGCAAAATTGTGTTTTTTCATGAATGCGACGAGTTTATCAGCGTCATCTTTTTCTATTTCTTTTGCCTTTCCGCCGCGCGGATTTCTTGTAAAAAAAGCAAATGTATCGCCGCCGACGCTGACAGCTTCTTCCCCGAGCGCCAAAAATCCGTTAGATGTAGATTCGTGATAACCTATGTGCATATCTGCCTCCAGCAAGAACATCTCTTAAAATCTCTGATAGTAGATATTTTAGCGATTTGACTGTATATTTGTAATGGGTGGAATTGATTAAATTGAATAATTTTTTCAGACAAAAACGCATAATATTTTTTTTCGCTTGCTGTGGAATCGCTTTAATAGCGCTTTTTGTTGTTTACGGAAAACTTGCCGTTCAGCCTGTCGCACCTGTTTCGCAAAATAAACCTACAGTTGAGCGCGGTTCAATTGTCGACCGCTCAGGATTTCCGCTCGCTGTTCAGACAAATTTTTACCACATCGGCGTTTCAATAAAAAATATTCGAGACAATGAAAAATTAAAGCTTCAGTTTGCCAAAGATATCGCTCCTCTTCTCGATATGGAAGAAGGCGATGTCATAAAATTGCTGAACTCGTCGCGCTCTTTTGTTTATCTTAAGAAAAAAGTTGAACAGACTTATTATGAATCTATAAAAAAAATGACAGATTCAAAAGGTTATAATTTTGTAAGTTATGAAAAGATTCCCGGAAGAAATTATCCGAATCACAAACTCGCTTCGCAGCTCATCGGTTATATGGGAGATGATGGAAAAGGACTCGCCGGAATTGAATTTTCTCAACAGTCTATACTTCAGCCGGAGATTGATAAGATTGACAGAAATGAAGCGTCTCAAGAACATCCTCAAGGTCGGAACGTCTATCTCACAATAGATGCAACTCTTCAGTACAAACTTGAACAGATCGCTCAGGATACTATGGAAAAAACTCAGGCTGAATGCATGATGCTTGTCGCCGCCGATTGTCGGACAGGAGAGATTCTTTCATATATAAGCCTTCCGTCGGCAGATTTAAATGAATATGGAATTGCGCCGGCGAATGCAAAGATAGATTTGCCTGCGATGACTGCTTACGAACCGGGTTCCGTGTTTAAGATTTTTACGGTTGGCATTGTTTACGATGAGCACGGAATTTCCCAAAATGACCGTTTTTATTGCAACGGGATGTATGAACATCGCATTCCCGGCAGCGAAACTGTTCGTATAAAATGCCTTGGACATCACGGTTATTGTACTGCAAAAGATGGACTTCGTTTTTCATGCAATGACACTATCGGGCAGATAAGTGACAGAATCGATGAATATCGATTTATTGCAAGGATCCGTCAGCTTGGTTTTGGAAGCAAAACCGGCGTCGAACTTCCCGGAGAGACAACAGGCATTGTAAAAGATCCTTCAGGCAGCACATGGTCTGCGCGCTCAAAACCTACTATCGCAATCGGGCAGGAGATAAGCGTTTCGGCTCTCCAAATGGTAGAAGCGTCTACAGCAATCGGAAACGGAGGTGTTCCTGTTCAGCTTACATTTATCAAAAAAATTACAAACAAAGACGGTTCTGTTTTTTATGACCATCAACCGCAATATAGAAGCAGAGTTTTTTCAAAGGATACCGCACGATATGTTTTGAGCTGCATGGAAACAACTGCAAAAAGTGGAACAGGTTCTCGTGCAAATCTTCGCGATGTAGATATAGGGGTCAAAACAGGAACTGCTCAGATGGCTGATAAAGAGCACGGCGGGTACAGCGATACTGATTTTCTTTCTAGCTGTATTGCAATTTTTCCTGTCGATGACCCTCAGATAGTTTTGTATATTGTTGTTGAAAAAGCGAAAGGGGAAACTTATGGAGGCAGAATCGTTGCTCCTGTTATCGGTGAAGCAGCTTCTGTAATAATCGACCATCTTGGAATGAGCCGTGGAGATGCCGCTTCTCTTGAGCACGATGGGAAGATTACTATCAATTCTTCAAAAGCTATAAAAATAGGAAAAACTGTTCCGAACTTTTTAGGGAAATCAAAAAAAGAATTGCTTCCTCTCATAGACCGTTCAGATATAAAGTTGAACATAAATGGCAGCGGCTGGGTTACAAGTCAAAATCCAAAGCCCGGGACGCCTCTTACGGAGAATATGGTAATTGAACTCAATCTGGAATAAAAATTATTCGCTGTTTCAAAAAAAGTTCCCGGAACTTTCAAAAATGCTCGGTCAGATAAACGAAAATGATATACAGCCCGCCGCTTTCTGGAATATTACAACTGCAAGAAACGGTCAGCTGACTGCTACAGAGATATCTTCAGGACTTCATCTGCACAGTGCGTACAATCCTGAACGGGAAGCTGTTTTGGCTGCATGTATTCCTGACGCTTTTGAAAAGTCATGTACGGTTTTTTATGGGTTCGGGCTCGGCTATCATGTAGTAGCGTGGGCTAAATCTGCAAAAAACCGGAAACTTGTTTTAATAGAACCGGACACAGCTCGTTTTTTTGCCGCTTTAAAACTTCTTGACTGGTCACCTGTGTTTAAACTGCAAAATCTTGTGATTGCTGTCGGTGCGCCGGCAGAATCTGTTTTACATCTTATTGAAGATAACAAAACTATAAACATAGAAAAGTCTGGCGTTTCCGATTCATATTTTTTTGATATTCCGGCGTTTCAGGCTCATGCGGCGAGTTATTTTGATACTGTAAAAAAAATCATAAAGCGAAATCAGCGCAAAAACGAAATAAATGCTGCGACACTTAAAAAGTTTGGAAAAAGATGGTGTCGAAACAGCCTCGAAAATCTCAATCGGATTGCAGAGTGCGGCGCAATTTCCGGAATTTCAAAAATAATTGAAGATAAAAGCTACTATGGCAATTCGCTTCCTTTTTTTATTGCAGGAGCCGGTCCGACTCTTGAGCATGTTGCTCCGCATCTTAAGGAGATAAAAAAACGCTGCATAATTATAACAGTGGAAACTTCGTTGCACGTGCTTTTAAGAGAAGGTGTCCAGCCTGATTTTATAATACTTACCGACCCGCAATTTTGGGCATATCGTCACATCTCAGCTCTTCATTCTCCAAAAAGCGTCCTGATTACTGAAATTTCTGCATATCCTTCAGTGTTTCGTTTTGACTGCGGAAAAATCCTTTTGTGTTCTTCTCAGTTTCCTGTTGGACAGTATTTTGAAAATCACTTCAATCTCCTGCAAGGAGACCTTGGAGCTGGCGGTTCTGTATCATCTTCTGCATGGAATTTTGCTAATTTTTGCGGTGCTGAAAAAGTTTTTATCGCGGGGCTTGATTTTGCGTTTCCCGGAAATCAGACTCACATAAAAGGAAGCTCTGCCGAACAAACTTATCACACAGTTTCTGACAGAATTACAGCTGCCGACAAATATACGGCGGAGTCGATTTTTAATGCAAACGGAATATACGGCTTTGATTACGAAAATAACAGCGTTTTGACAGACAGCAGAATGAAAATGTTTGCGTGGTGGTTTGAATCGAGGCTTGCATCCTGTCCGAAAACAAAAACTTATACGCTTTGTACTCAAAGTTTAAAAATAACCGGCATTCAAAGCGCACAACTCAGTGAGCTGCTAGCTTACCCTGAAATCACTGTTCAAAAAGAAAATTTTATGGAAAAAGTTTTTGAAATTCGATCTGTGTTGAGCACCGCCGAGCGTGAAGAACTTGTGCGAATGAAAAACAATTTTCCTTCATCTGATTTTTTGAGTTTGTTTCCCTTTTTGAGAGAATATTTCTAAACAGCGATTAAAATATTTCCGATATTTTAAGCATGGAAATAATAAGTTATGTGCAAGGCAATGCTCCGGGCAGAAAGGTCGGATTTAGTTTGCCGGTTTTTGAGCGTATTCCAAAAAGAGAACGTACAAAATCTGTGTCGATTGTATCGCCTGACTACTCAACCGAATTAAAAATTTTCAAGGCACAGAAAATAAAACGTCCTTTTTCTCTAAAAAATTGTCTGAAAGCTGTAGGTTCGGCTGTTTCAGCTGCAGAGGAATTTATTTTTTCTAACTCAAAATCGATATTGTTTTCTTTGATTGCAGCAGCCGCTACCTTTTTGTTTTTTACAGGCGGTTTTTTGTTTGTTAGCAATCAGAAAAATTATACAGGGCCTCTGACTCTTGAAAGTGGCGATTCTCTCGATATCGAAAACCTGAATAAACTTATGTCATCTTTTGCACTTGAAGGAATTGTTGATTACGATGAATCAGGAAAAATAAACGACTCCGATATCACTTCTGCCGCACAAAAATTTACTCAGCCTGTCTCTTATCAAAATTATAAAGTTCTCAGAGGCGACACAATCGGCGGCATTGCGATAAAATTCGGGCTTACAAATATTTCAACTTTGATTTCTGTAAACGATATTGTAAACGTGCGTCAACTGGCTGCCGGACAACGGTTGAAGATTCCTTCAATCGATGGAATCATCTACACTGTAAAAAATGGAGATTCACTGAATTCGATCGCTTCAAGGTACAAAATAAAATTAAGCGACCTTCTCGATGTTAATGAAATTTCATCTGAAATTCTTGTAAAAGGTCAGCAGTTATTTTTGCCGGGCGTTGGAATGGATCAGAGCGCACTGAAAAATGCGATGGGTGATATTTTTAAACTTCCTGTCGCATCAAAGTTCCGATGGACTTCTCCTTATGGCTGGCGTATAGATCCGATTGCAAATGTAAGATCTTTTCATACAGGAGTCGATATGGCGTGTCCGTCTGGCACTCCTGTTCTTGCAGCGATGAGCGGAAAAGTTATAACGACGGGAGTGAGCCGCGTATATGGAAATTACGTCATCATCGACCATGGAAACGGGTATCAGACATTGTACGCTCACTTGTCAAAAATCATCGCTGTGAAAGGGCAGTGGGTCAGTCAGGGAACTAGGATAGGTCTTGTAGGTTCAACCGGTTATTCAACAGGCCCTCATCTTCATTTTACTGTTTATAAAAAAGGTCAACTTATAAATCCTATGACAGTTTTGAAATAAGGAAAATATGATGAGTATTTGCGGCGGATGCGGAAAATTGATAAACAGTGAGTTTCATTACTGCCCTTGGTGTGGATATTCTTGTATTGAAGAAGAAAAGCAGCATGCTGAACAGCTCAGATATGCGGAATATAAGTCAAAGATTGTCGAAAGACAATCAAATCAAATAAAACAAATGTCAGAACAGCTCGATAACCTTGAAGAAGAACTTTCTGTACTTGTTTTAAGCGTGGAGATGCATAGATGAAAAAAATATCAGCATTTATTTTAGTTTCGAGTTTGCTCGTTTTTTCTGCAAATGCCTTAATTTCTTTTGAAAATCCGGATTTGAACTTAAACGATGAAGTCATTTTTACAGTAAAAAACGATGCGGCAGGCACAAATCAATATAAATCGCTTTTTTTTGCAAAGCTGAAAGATGGGCAGCCCGAAAAAACTCCACAAGTGATAACGTGCTATCCCGAACAGATGGAACTTTTAAATGGAGGAGACACCCTTCAGATTAGAAACCGATATGGAATCGCAAGATATGAATCTCGTAAAGGAATATTAAACTGGATCGAAACTTTTTCAGAGCTTCCTGAAAATACGCTTTCGGTTGTCCCTTATTCCATAAGCCCCGACGGAAAGTATCTTTGCTATATCGATAAAACTTCTCTGTATTCAGGAAATCTTGTACTTGAAAATTCCGATAAAAGCCGTCGCAAAATAATTGCAGAAAATGTTTTGAACACATACGAAAATCTCCCCTTAAAATGGTCGCCGAATAGCAATATTTTAGTTTACGAAAAAGATAATACTGTTTATTTTTGCAATCCGGATGCTGTTCTTCGCGGTGTTGAAATCGATGAAAAATACAGAAAAATCGGACGCGGCACAATAAATTCTCTTTACTGGGCAAGCGCTAAATATCTTGCTTACGTAGATGATTATATTTTGTATAAGATAAATGCAAAAGAATTGTATACGCTTGGACTTTATTCAGGAATCATAGGGCGCGGAACTCCGATGGGAAGACTTCCGTTTCAGTTCAACAGCCAGACAGATAAAGTTTCTTCAAATCATGATGTCAGCAGAGTTGTAATCACTCAAAACGGGCGGTTGTTCACTTACCTTGCTGTGCAGAACGCTTCATACGATTACATGGATGTTGTCTATTCGCGTCCATATATAGAATCTTCTGCGTCGCTCGCCGCTTCTTATGTTTTCTGGGATAACTCCGGCAGCCCGATTTTGTGGCAAGAAAAACTTCCCTATGATGGAAGTGCTGAAAAAGCTTCCGTTTTTAAAATCGGTTCAGCTCCGCAGCATGTCCTTGAAATCACAGATTCAGGCAAACCTTTTATCTCACCAAACAATACAAAAATCGCGCTTTTTGCAGGCGAAAAAGTTTATGTTTATGATATAAATACATGGAAACGCATCGCTGAACTTTCCGGTGAAAAAGTTACATCTGCTCTTTGGGTAGATGATACTTTGCTTTATGTAGGTGGTGAAAAAACTATCCGCCGATGGAACATCGTCACTGACAGTGCAGAGATAATTACTATTTCTTCTGCAGAGACAGGTTATTGGAATGATTTGGATTATTCAATTTTGGCAGATGCAGGAAACAAAAAATTCTATAAGTATAATACTGAATCAGGGACGTGGTCAGCTGAAAATACAAGCGGCGCATTTCAGCAAAAAAAACAGAATGGCAAATACCGCGTGTTCATTGGCGCTACAGAAAATAAAAAATATGAAAACGCATTGTATACGCGTTATTTGAGCAAGCGTGCAGTGACAATTCCTTTTTTCAAAGAAAGTACAAGGAAAACTGCCGGTCCTGGGAAAGTTGCGCTCGTGTTCGACCTGTATGATAACGCTGATGGACTTCCAAAAATCTTATCTGCCTTAAAAAAATACAACGTCCGTGGTAATTTTTCTGTAAATGGAGAATTTATCAGAAGATATCCTTATGAAACTAGACAGATTGCAGCGAACGGTTACAACTGCTCTTCGATGTTTTTTAGCACAACAGATTTGACAGACAACAGTTTTGTTATAAACGAAGATTTTGTACGCAGCGGGCTTGCTCGCAATGAAGACGAATTTTACGCCTGCACAAAAAAGGAACTCAGCCTTTACTGGCATGCACCGTATTATGAAGTTACTCCGAAAATAATAAAATATGGAAACAATGCAGGATACAATTATGTCTATGTAAGTTGTGAACCGCTTGAATTTACTTCAATAGGGCAAAATCCTGAGGCAATAATAAGCAGATATGTAAGTGCTTTAAAGAAAACAAACGGCGGAATCATTCCTGTGACAGGTGGATTTTCCGGAGAGCATCATTCAAAACCGCTTTACAACTATCTGGACGTGCTTATCAGTGTTCTGATAGATTCAGGTTATGAGCTAGTAGATTTGACAGACTTATAATTATTTTAAGACTATATTATTCTTCGTCGTCAAAACGGCTACGGTAAGTTCCATAGCCGTCTTCTTCTTCAACGTCGTCGTAAGGTTCGTCTACATCATCTTCTTCTTTGAAAACGTCATCGTAATAAAGATCTGCATCGTCATCAAATTCATCTAATGCCTTATCATCGTCTTCGTAATCATCAAAATCGTCGTCCAAATCTTCGCCAAAATCATCGTCTTCGTAATCATCGAAATCATCATCATAAGAAAAAGACATAGTCATTTCTTCAAATTCTGAATTTGCAGACATAAAAACCTCGGTTTTTTTTCACGTTTCTACTAAAACTTCTCAACCAATAGAAATGTAAAACAGATATTGCTTATAGTCAACTGGTTTTTGTTGAGTTTTTATTCGGTTTCATTCGATTTTTTGATTGGTTTTATGAAGAAAAAACATAAACAAATTGCAACTGCATATAAAATTGCAGTGACAAGTAACACGTGCTGATAACCTGTAGGGTTTGCCTGAACTCCGTGTACTTCAATAAATGAGCCTGTTTTTCTTACTATATAGGATGCCATCTGGTTTCCAGTCAGACCTGCAAAAGCCCACGCAGAAAGCGTAATTCCGTGGATTGCAGATATGTTTCCCATCCCATAATGGTCAGATAGAAGTGTTGGGATGTTTGAGAATCCTCCACCATATCCTGCGTTTACAATGAAAATAAGAATCATAACAAATGCGATGAGGATTGAGTTTCCTGCTCCTTTTGAAATTCCTTGCGTGAATAGAACAATAAAAGTTGAAACAATTGAGAGTGAAAAAATCAATTTATAGATAGTGTTGCGGTCTTTCATCTTGTCAGCCCATGCAGAAAATCCAAGCCGACCACCTGCATTGAACAATGCGGAAATTGTAGAGATAAGTCCTGCATAAGCTCCAAGCCCTACGCATTTTATGATCATTTTTTCTTGTGAAATAATTGCAAGACCACAAGTTATGTTTATATAGAACATAAGCCAAATGCCGATGTACGATGATACTGGTTGTGACTTAATCGCAGCAATCATTCCCTCATCCTTAGATTTATTTTGAGGTTCTACCCAATGTGAAGGTTTTGCAAGCATAAAGTGTCCTACAAGCATCATCACAAAATAAACGCCTGCAAGAATATAAAACATTTTGTATATTCCTGTCGGTCCCATGTTTTCGAGCATCTCCTGCATTACTGGAGATGCTATTGCTTTTGCAGCTCCAAAACCTGCCACTGCAAGACCTGTCGCGAGACCTTTCCTATCTTGAAACCACAGCATAAGAGTTTTTACCGGAGAAAGATAACCTGTTCCAAGACCTATGCCCATTATAAATCCATAGCAAACATAAATTCCGGCAAGTGAAATAACACTTTTTTGATGTATGCCGCCGTACCATATAAAAAATCCGGTTCCCGTCATGCCAAGCGCAAATGTGATAGAGGCAATAAGCGAAGATTTATGGATATTTTTTTCTACAAGTTTACCTAAAAATGCAGCCGAAATTCCGAGGAAAAAAATTGCAAAGCTGAAAGCCCATTCTACAGCTCCTTTTGAAAAGCCTATGTGGTTTGCAATTTCCTGACTGAAAATTGACCAGCAGTATACAGTTCCAATACTGCAGTGGAGGAGAAGAGCAGGAATTGCACCGCGAATCCATTTGTTTTGAATGTTTTTCATAATTAATTTCCCTTCATTTAAAATAGCATTAAGGGAAATTGTATCATAAAACATTGATATTGCAATATAATTATTTATCAGATAATAGGTTGTAAAAGCCTACAGTTTTTAGAATTTTGTTCTGTATCCTAAATCTATTGAAAAAGCTTTTGTTTTATCTCCATTTATAAAATCCATCAGCCGAATCTTTGATTGAATGTGAATTTCTCCTGAAAGGAAATTTGTATAAATATAAGGAGTTATGTTTATGTTATATTCGCTGTTCAATAATTTTTGAGGTTCTTTTAGATCCAAAAATGTTTTATCGATTAAAGAAAATCCTGCGTGTGCGCCGATTGTGAACGGCTGCGAACCGATGACAAACGAATCCAAATAAATGTTCAGATTTGCTCCAAGAGTGTCATCGACTAAAAGTAGTTTTTTTACAGTGTCTTTCGGAAGACAGAATATACTGATGTTTACTCGAAGTGCGTCGAAGAGAAATCTAGGCTCAAGCAGAATGTAAAAATCATCAGGCGAGATAATTGAATTTCCTTGTGGCACAAATGATGCATTGTAAATGCCAGCTTGAAGGAACAGAGATTGTGTGTAATTATTGCCGAGAAGTATTGTCGTTCCTGCATGCCAATAGATTTTTTCAATTGCAACTATTACATCATTTCCTTTGTATTTGTTTTCCAGAGGAATTCCAACTCCGGCTGCAAAGTCAAATGTGAAATATCTTAACACATTTGCAAAACGCAAGTCGGTGTTCAACACGTAATTTTTTACATCTTCGTGATTGATGTAGACGTATCCACCAAGAGCAATTGGTGCAGGATGAAATCTCAAAACATTTGAAATGCCGACACCAAAATGAGGATAGAGAATTGAGCCTGCAAGCCCTAGATAACTTTCCGTAATTTTTGAACTGATTGGTTTTATCGTAAAATATCTTTGAAGAAATACATCTGACCCTACAGGATCGTATGTTCCCATAAACAAACTGAAATAATTTGATGCTTCATACAGATTTCCGCGAAAAATAAAAGAAATTTCATCAACTTGAAACATCGAAGGAGTTGCATGGAAAAGCGATTGATTTAAAAAGTCTTGCGTATCTACAGAAAATTCGATGTGACTCCAAAAGTTTTGCGAAAAATTGAATTGTCCTGCAAAAAAAGCTTGGAGTTTAAGTTCCGGGTCGTATTCTTTTACATCAGGGTTTGCGATGTAATTTAATTTACCGCCTGCATAACCGCTGAAAAATGTTGCACCGAAAGCGCCGGATATAAACAGGAAAAATGCAATCGCCATACATGAAAGATGTTTTTTAATCATAATATAAAACTCCTGTTTCATTATCGGCAGAAAAACGACATTGGAACAGTTTTTTTTATTTGTCGCTTTTTAACCACCGGGACAAGTTTTGCTTCACAAAACTTGTATCAGACTCTATGCATTGAGCTAAAAACTTTTTCGTTCATTATGTTGATTTCAACGCCCATCTCTTCGGCTTTTTTGTTCATCGCCGTCCTCAGTTCATCGATAGAAATGTTCGCATTATCAAGTTCTATCATCATTATCATAACAAAGTTTCCTGAAAGGATTGTCTGTGTTATGTCTTTGATGTTTATGTTGTTTTCGCTCAAAAACTCGCTGACTTTTGCTATTATCCCAACTTTGTCAGATCCTACGACTGTGATTATTGCGTTCATAATTTACCTGCCTTTTTTTTGTTATATCACAAAATTAAAAATTATTTCCAAGTGTTGCTGCAATTACTGCTTTTATCGTATGCATTCTGTTTTCTGCTTCGTCAAACACTGCTGACTGTTTGCTTTCAAAAACATCATCTGTAACTTCCATCGCTTCAAGACCGAACTTTTCTCCAATTTCCTTGCCAATCTTTGTATTTAAGTCATGAAACGAAGGTAAATCGTGCATAAAGATTGCATCTGGCTTTGCTTTTGCCATGACTTCTTTGTTTATTTGATAAGGTTTTAAATCTTTTATGCGTTCAGTCCAAACTTCATCAGGTTCACCCATGGAAACCCACACATCAGTATAAAGTATATCTGCATCTTTTGCCGCTTTTGATACATCTTCCTCGAGAGTTATAGAACCTTCGCTGTCATCACACCACTTAAGGCATTCATCAATTAATTTTTTTTCAGGAAGATATTTTGAGGGCGCACAAAGAGTGAGGTTCAACCCGAGCTTTGAACATGCTATGCAAAGTGAATTTCCTATATTGTAACGCGCGTCTCCAAAGTAAACTAGTTTACGCCCTTTGAGTTTTCCAAAACGTTCACGGATTGTCATCATGTCCGCAAGCATCTGTGTTGGATGATATTCATTTGTAAGACCGTTCCAAACAACAACTCCTGAATATTTTGCAAGTTTTTCGATGAGGCTTTGCTGATATCCGCGGTATTCGATTCCATCAAACATGCGCCCCAGAACACGTGCCGTATCGGCAATGCTTTCTTTTTTACCGATTTGGCTGCCTTCTGCAAGATAAGTTGTGCTTATTCCAAGGTCATGTGCGGCAACTTCAAAAGCACACCTCGTTCTGGTACTTGTCTTTTCAAAGATAAGGGCAATATTTTTCCCGCGGTGAATATCTACAGGGATTCCTTTCTTTTTTTTCTTTTTTAAGTCGTCTGCCAAATCAAGCAACCCGATTATTTCTTTAGAAGTAAAATCCTTTAGTGTAAGAAAATTTCTGCCAGTTAAATCCATGAGTAACCTCGTGTAACATTACTTATTCCGATATTTTATCATTTTACTTATGCTTGTTCAAACATGCAAAATAATTCAAACGTCCCAATCAGCTCCAAGTGTTCCAAACTTTATCAATCAGTTGATTAATCCTCTGCTAAATTGTATCTTAACTGTTATGTTAGCTTTTACATTTTTATTGTTTCCGTTGATGCTCGCCGGTTTTTGCTTGAGCTATAGAAACTCAAAAGTTGTGCCTGTCATTTTTACAGGTTTTATGACTTCTGTTATTTTGTGTTTTATCAAAATGTTTTTTGTCTATTCACACAGAGTCGTTCCGTATTCGTATTTGAGCAATGCAGTCTATTTGATTTTTCGGCAGAGTTTTTTCCCTGTAACTGTAGTTTACAGTCTATTTTTTTTGATTTCTAAAGATGATATAGAATTCAAGAGGGATTCATTTGTTCCACTTATGTTTTCATTTTATTCAGCATTTCTTCCATACGATATTATCGCAACAGCGGAAGACGGAATTTATGATTTCTTCGGCTTGTTTATAAAACCGGCTCTTTTTGCAATGATGATTATCTATATTTCATTTTTTCTGAAAGTCTTTATCAAAAAATATCAATCAACAAAAACAATAAAAGATCCGCTTGTTGTGCTCAGCGCTGCAGCGATTTTGCTCAACCTGTGTATTCCGTCGTTGATAGAGGCGATGCACATAATCGATGTCAGTTCTTTTGTTGTTGTTGTGTGCAGTTGCGTTTATATTGTTGTCGCTGTCGTATATATTTTTATAAAATCGTTTATAAAAAGTTTTTCGATATGTAAAACTGTAAAATAATAGCTGTATAAAGTGAAAACTGTAAAATAAAAAAACAGCTAGTTAAAAAAAAGATGCCGAAATGTTTGTTGACATTTCGACATCTTTTTTTTTGCCTGAATCAATTCATAAAGGCGCTACTTACTAGTCGAGAGCGTGTCCTGCAGAACCGAATACATTCTTGTTCTTTTCAGAATACATCTTTACGAGTTCGTCACGAGCATCTGAGAGATACTGGCGTGGGTCAAAATCTTCAGGATGTTCAACGAGATGTTTACGGATTGCTGCAGTCATTGCAAGCCGTCCGTCTGAGTCAACGTTGATTTTACATACAGCCGATTTTGCAGCTTTGCGGAGCTGTTCTTCCGGAATACCGATAGAGTTTGGAATCTTTCCGCCGTATTTTTCGATTTCTGCAACGTAGTTCTGTGGAACTGAAGAAGCTCCGTGCAATACGATTGGGAATCCTGGGAGTTTTTTTTCAATTTCAGCAAGAATATCGAATGCGAGTGGTGGAGGAACAAGAGTTCCGTCAGGACGGCGCGTACACTGTTCAGGAGTGAACTTACAGCGACCGTGTGATGTCCCGATAGAAATTGCAAGAGAATCACATCCTGTCTTCTGAGTAAAATCGATTACTTCTTCAGGTTTTGTGTATTTTGAAGATTCTGCAGAAACATCTTCTTCTACACCGCCGAGTACGCCGAGTTCAGCTTCTACTGTAACATCGTGCGCATGAGCGTATTCAACAACCTGCCTTGTCAATTTAATGTTTTCATCGTAAGAGAGAGCAGAACCGTCGATCATTACAGATGAGAATCCATTGTCGATGCAGTCTTTAGCAACTTCAAAATTTGGACCGTGGTCAAGGTGAAGAACTATAGGGATATCGCATCCGAGTTCATGAGCGTACTCTACAGCACCGCGAGCCATGTTGCGCAAAATGTATTTGTCAGCGTAAGCTCGAGCTCCCTTAGAAACCTGCAAGATTACAGGTGATTTTGTTTCAACACAGGCTTTAATTATGGCCTGCATCTGTTCCATATTGTTGAAGTTATATGCTGGAATTGCATATCCGCCTTTCATTGCCTTTGCAAACATATCTCTCGTGTTTACAAGGCCGAGATCTTTGTAAGAAATAATAGCCATTAAAAACTTCCTTATAGCCGGGCATTTCTGTCCGAAGTATTATAGTAATATAATAGGCTATAATGATTTTTTTTTCAATTAAAAGATATCAATTGTAGATAGAAGATTGCAGTTTTTTGTGTTTGACAAAGATTTATATAGCAAATATAATTGGTAAGAGTAATTATTTTGACTGATTATACCGACATTTAAAGAGTATAAATCTTTTTATCGGAATGATAAAAGTTCAAGGAGTTTTGCATGAAAAGGGGACTTAAGGTTCTTGTTAGTCTTGCATGTCTGTTTGTTGTGGGGTTGCCTGTGTTTGCACAGCCTAATTCAAAGAGTCGTGAGACATTCGTATTGGATGATTTTGATTCTGTAGGTTCGCAGAATTATTTGTATCGTGGACAGACTTACAGTTGGGACTGGGCTGTTCAGTCAAGCCGTTTTATAGCTGATGGATATCCAAAAACCGGCTACTATGAAGGTGTACCTAATTCCATTAAACTGCTCTATAAAGGTACTGATAAAGAGTTTAAAACTTTTGGCGTAAAAACAGCGTTTAAACGCAAAGGCGATAACTGGTTTGAAGTTTACCCTACAAAAGATGATAAAGCATTTGAAATCCCATTTGTGGGAAATGTTTCTTCCCTCGATTTTTGGGTTTGGGGGTCAAACTATAATTACTATCTTGAAGTTATGGTAAGAGATGCCGTAGGTGTTGTTCATGTTCTTCCTGCAGGTTCTCTTGCTTTTACCGGATGGAAAAACATAATTGTAAATGTTCCTGGTTGGTTACAGCAGCATTCACACTTGCGTTCAGGTCCGGCTGATATGACATTTGTCGGATTCCGAGTTCGCACTGATTCTGAAGAATATGTAGATAACTTTGTAATTTTCTTTGATCAGATAAAATACACTTCTAACTCACTTTCATTCATTTATGACGGTTATGAACTTCAGGATGTTGATTTTGGTGACGGCGAAGGTTCTTCAAAGTCTGAGGAGGCTGGAAAATGAAAAAGTTATTAGCGTTAGGCGTTCTTGCAGTATTAGCTGCTGGAATTATTTTTGCACAGAATTCAAGTTTACAAGAACCGAATCCGGAAAACGTGGGTGCAGATTCAGCTGAATCAGCATTGCGTGAAGTTTCTGTCGATAAATTCGAACGTGAAGGTTCATGGAATGTTCATATCTCTTCCGACGATGGTACAATTGCAGGTCGTCTCTTTCAGGGTTCTCCTGCAATGAAAGAAGCTCTTCCTGAAGATGAAGGAAAAGAAAGCGAAGATACACAAGTATTTGGCGTACGCGTTGACTTCTTTAGACGAGGAAAAAATTCGTTCACAATCACTTCTGGACGTCCGATTGCAATTGAAGGAACAACAAAAACTATTTCTGTTTGGGTTTGCGGACGCAATCAGGATCATGACCTTTACGTACTCGTTCAAGACTATTTTGGACATAACTTTGAATTGTACATGGGTGACCTTGGATTTACAGGTTGGAAAAAACTTATATGTGTAGTTCCTCCAAGTCCTGATGGAAAAAATGGAATTGTTCAGAGCAGCGCTTACTTTGGAGACAGACCTGGTCTCAAGATTTTGGGATTCAGAGTTGATTGTAACCCTGTAAAAGCTCGTGGAACATTCTACATGTACCTCGATGATCTCCGTGCTGTGACAGACCTCTATGATATGGAGAATCACGACGAAGACGACATGGTTGACAACTGGTAATATAGTTTACACAAGCGAAAAAATGCAAAATCAAGGACGTTGAAAAACGTCCTTTTTTTTATTAACGCAATTTGCAATAACGGAATCTATTTTTTGTAGTTGTATATTCAATCAATTCCATTTTATTGAAAACCCAGATGATAAGGTTTGCGTTGTTTAAGATTCTTGATGACAATTTGCTTTCCTTGAGTTTGTTTTTTATATCCTTTGCGCAAAATTCCTGTGGCAAGTTTTTCGGCAGTAAATCTAAAAAATCTTTTTTTTTCATCAAAACGTCTCGTGTCGATGATTTTGTCGAGTCTTTTATCCGATTTTATCCAGTCTTTCTTAAAACGTCTTTTTCCATTCTTTGATTGGACAGGTTTCTCTGTCATAATCCGCTCTTCAATCATATCTATTTCGACAATTTCGAGCGAAAAATGTTTGTTCAGCAAAACTGAATAAATTCCTGTGAGCTCCCAAAAAATATCATAAATTGCCCCTGTTTTTGGGCTTTTCCGTATTGAGATTATTGTCCCATCTGAAGAATGCATTTCAATCGATTTTTTTATAACAATCGGATGGACAATTTTTATATTATGTCCTTTTTCGATCGTATCGAGAATTTTTGGCAAGAGTTTTGCAAGATTTTTCGTCTGAATCTCAATTATATTTTTGTTTTCAGTGACAATATCGTAAATATATCCGTAAAGCTCAACTTCTGTTTTTCCGTCATATATTTCTGAGTATATTTTTTTTAACGTTTTGTGAAGTTTACTTTCATTTAGTGTAGAAAATCTCATAAAATCACTTTTAAAAAGTATAGTATTTGTGCGTATGCATAAAATAGAATAAAGTATAAAAATTTTTATCAATATCGGTAAAAAAACGTGTTGACTTTAGCGTTTTTTAGTATAAAATGGTCGTAAGTGGGAAAAAGTGGTAATAAGTGGTAATAAATGGGGTTTAGCTTGTTGACTGGTGAATACAATAATACAATCGATGATAAGGGCAGAGTCTCATTCCCTGCGAAATTGAGAACTGCCGTAAATCAGAATGTACTTATGGTCACTAAAGGCTTAGACCGCTGTTTATGGCTTTTTACCACAGAAGAATGGGAGTCTTTTCAGATGAAACTTATGAGTAATGCTTCTATGATGAAGAGCAGAAGCCTTAATGTTGCAAGGCATTTTATTGCTCCTGCACAGCCAGTTGAATTTGATAAAAACGGTCGCCTTTCTATCCCTCAGAGTCTGCGCGAATATGCAAATCTTTCAAAAGATTGCACTGTCCTTGGAATTGCAAAATACATGGAATTATGGGATTCACAGACTTATAAAGAATACCTGGATGCAACAGAGGAATCATTCCGCGATGCAGCAGAAGAATTTAATGATATAAATTTTTGATTAAATTAAAATGGGTGGAAAAAAGTGGAAATCGTACACACTCCGGTTTTGTTAAATGAGTGTTTAACTTATCTTTCTCCTGTAGGTGAACCGTATGAAAAAAATGCGGTTATGATTGATTCTACACTCGGAGAAGGCGGTCATACATATAATTTTCTCAAAAAATATCCGGGACTTCTTGTTATCGGACTTGACGCCGACAAAGTGATTCAAGCTCGCGCAAAAGAAAGGCTTTCGGAATTTGACGGAAGAGTTATTTTTTACAATGGCTGGTTTAACGACTTCTATAAAAGCTATCCTCCTGAATATAAAAAACCCGACATCATCCTTTTTGACCTTGGAATTTCAGTTTTTCATTATGAAAAGTCAGAGCGCGGTTTTAGTTTTCGTCACGATGAAAAACTCGATATGCGGCTGGATTCCTCTTCCGAATCATCTGCGCAAGATTTGGTCAATGAACTTTCTGAAGAAAAACTTGCCGATTTGATTTATCTCTATGGTGAAGAAAAATTCAGCCGTCGCATTGCGAAGGCGATTGTCGAAGCCCGCCGTAACGGAAAAATAGAATCGTCAAAAGCTCTCGCCAATATTATCTGGGACGCCGTGCCTGTACATTACAGATACGGGAATATCCATCCTGCGACAAGAGCGTTTCAGGCGCTTCGAATTGCTGTAAACAGCGAATTAAAACGTCTTCCTGAGGCGCTTCACAACGCTTTTAACGATTTGAATTGTGGCGGAAAGATGGGTGTGATCACGTTTCACTCGCTTGAAGATAGAATTGTAAAAAATTATTTTAGAAATCTTGGAAAGCAGTGCGTTTGTCCACCGGAAATTGCAGTTTGCCGTTGCGGTGGAAAGCAATGCGCCCAAATCATCACGCGTAAACCTGTCGTTCCTTCGCAAGAGGAAATAAAAACAAATTCTCCTTCCAGAAGTGCAAAATTTAGAGTTGTAAGAAAACTCAGGAACGCTACTGAATTTCATCTTGAGGGAGTTGTCGGTTACTGATGAAAAAAGGTGCTTTTAAATATCTTATTGTCAAATTTCTCTTTTGTCTTTGCGTCCTTGCGATTCCTTTTGTTCTGTGCCTTTATGCCGCTCAAGCTAGGCGTTATTCGGAATTGACTCGCGAAATCGTAGAACTCGAGCGAAAGCAGGAAAAATTAATTGAGGAAAATAAAAGGCTTGTGAGCGATATCGCCGTTCTTTCAAGTTCGGACAGAATCGAAAAAATTGCAGTCGAAGAACTCGGAATGCACAAAGCAGAAACTGAAGACATCGTACGTGTTGAGATGACAGGGGAGAAAAAATAAAATGGAAAGTTCTTTGTTGACAGCACGGCAGTTGTTGACGGCGGTGAATGGAAAGCCCGTCGGTGCACAAAAAAAAGATGATGTGTTTTTTTTGACTGTTGAGACTGACAGCCGCAATGTAAAACCGAAAACTTTTTGCATGTTTGTCCCGCTTGTCGGAGAATTTCAGGACGGTCACAAGTACATCCCTGAAGTCCTCGAAAAAGATGCCTCTGTCATCTTGTTGAATGAATCTGAATACGAAAAAAACTTTCAAAAATACGAAGAGTTTGCACGAAAATATCCAAAGACTTTTTTTGTCCGTGTAAAAAACACGTTGCATGCCCTGCAAGATGCGGCAGAGTGCTATGTCTGTAATCGTTTTAAAAACATGATTCGTGTCAGCATCACAGGGTCAAACGGAAAAACTACAACTAAGGAAATGCTTGTTTCTGTCTGCAAAGAACATTTTGGTGCAAAAAATGTCGCTTACACAAAAGGCAATTTTAATTCAGAAACAGGGCTCCCTCTTTCGGTGTTCCGCTGGAGTGGCAAAGAAAAAATTGGAATATTTGAGATGGGCATGAACCGTGAAAATGAAATCGGCGAAATCTCAAAAATTCTAAAATCAGAATTTGGGATAATAACGAACATCGGCACTGCACACATAGGCATCCTTGGAAGCCGTGAAAAAATTGCGGCAGAGAAACGAAAATCATTTGATTATATTCAAAAAAACGGTGCGGCTTTTGTAAATGCGTCAGATGAGTTTGCGGATTTTTGCACATCTGATGTAAAAGGCGAAGTCATAAAATTCGGACGTGGAGTTTGGGAAGAAAAAAACGGAGTTTGTTTTCTTGAAGATAAAGGTTTGTACGGAAATTTATTTACAGTCGATGGGATTGAAATTCTGCTTCCTATTCCCGGCGAGTACAATTACATAAACTCTCTCGGAGTGATTGCGTGTGCGAAGAAGCTCGGCATAACAGCACAGGAAATTAAACGTGGTCTTGAAAATTTTGCTGCAGTTTCAGGGCGGATGGAAATAAAGCTCGTTGAACTTAAAAACGGCAAAAAAGTCTCTGTCATTGAAGACTGCTACAATGCGAATTTCGACTCAATGTCTATGGCGATTGACTTTTGTGATGAGCTAAAAAAAGTCGGCAAAAAAATTTTTGTCCTTGCAGATATGAAAGAACTAGGAAACTCTTCAAAAACGATGCACGAAAATGTCGGTAGGAAACTGAATGAAGTTCACCCTGATTTTGTGTTTTTAGTAGGCACGGAAATGAAAGCTACTTATGAAATTCTTGATAATAAAGACAATGCTCTTTTGTTTGAATGTTCTAACGAAAAAACATTTAGCGAAATTGCAGATAAAATCTGTAAAATTGCAAAAGACGGCGATGTGATTTTGCTCAAAGGTTCTCACAGCATGGAATTGGAAAAACTTGTCCCAATTCTGCAAAAGGAGGCTGAATAATATGGAACAGTTTACGTTTTACGCAAATAGACCGTCAGAAAATTACAACAAAATAGATATGTGGATGATGGCTTCCGTTCTCCTTTTGTGGGGATTCGGGATATTTACGCTTTTCGTGTGTACGCAGAATTACGGTTTAAGGCAATTTAATGATTCTCTTTATTTTGTAAAACGCCAGCTGATTTCTTCGCTTATCGGGTTTATATTATTTTTTGGATTTATATTTACTGACATAAGAATAATAAGAAAGATGATCGCAGTGATTGTCATCGTCTCTATCATCCTCTGCCTTATGACTTTTATATCTCCGCTCGCAATCACAAGAAATGGAGCTCGGCGATGGCTAAAAATGCCGGGCGGGTTCACTTTTCAACCATCGGAATTGATAAAATTCAGCCTTATATTGTTTCTCGCCAATTATTTTGACAAACAGGAAAAAATTGAAAATCCTGAAAACAAAACCGTCTTTCAGAGCGTACTCGGACTCTGTATATGCGTCTGCGTTGTCTTTGCACAAAAAGATTTTTCTACCGGTGTTTTTGTAACGCTGATTGGAATTTTGATGTTTTTTGTAACTGGACAAAAACTTTTGTGGATTTTACCGTTCGGGATTATCGCATTGCCTGCTATCTCCTTGATGGTAGTTTTAGAGTCGTTCCGCATTCAACGCGTGATAGGTTGGATAAGACCAGATGACTTTGCTTCAGGCATAAATTATCAAGCAATTGCTGCAAAACGTGCAATCAGTGCAGGCGGGTTGTGGGGAAGCGGAATTGGAGTCGGTCTTTCGAGAATAAACAGTATTCCTGAAGTTCAGGCAGATTACATTTTTGCAGGATGGTCTGAAGCGATGGGATTTGCCGGCGTGATAGCTTACTTTGCAATGCTTTCATTTTTTGCGTGGCGCGGTTACAAAACTGCTCTTCGTTGCCCAGAGAGGTTTTCTGCATATTCTGCGTTCGGCTGCGTTTCAATCATAGTGTTGCAGTCGCTTGTCAATACAATGGTAGTAGGTGGGTTGCTCCCTGCGACGGGAATCAATCTTCCGTTTTTTTCATTGGGCGGCTCTTCAATCATTGTGACGCTTGCGATGTGCGGATTTATTTTGAATACTTCGCGGTGTGAAAAAATAAGTGAAAAAAATACAGGACGTGACGAAATTTATATTGACTCACTTACATATTTATAACTTATTGAAGAAACCTGTTTTATATAAAAGGCGGAAATGAAAAAATGAGTGATATGAGTTTATTAGTTGATGATGATTTGCTTAATGACGACTATTTTGTCAGCCCTGCAGATATTGTGATGACAGAGACAGATGAAAAAGCAAACAAAAAAATCAGCTTTATTAAAGTTTTATTCTGCGTGCTCTGTTTTCTTTTGTTAGGGGAATTAGTCGTATACAAATACATAATGCCCGCCTTTGCGAGTCCTAAAGTTACCGTTTTCGGGCAAAAAAATTATTCACCGGCAGAAATCGCTGCAAAACTTTTGCCGATGAACAGTGCCAATTGGTTTGATTTCGATGTTGAAATGGCAGCGGCAATTCTCTCTTCCGAAGCCGGAATTGAAAATGTCATTGTAGAAAAGCGCTTTCCTGATAAAATTCTTATAAATATTGAAGAACGAAAACCAGTCGCAGTGACATTTGTCCGCGTCGATGGTTTTACATCTGCAGTCCAGATTGACAAAAACGGTGTTCTTTTTCCTGCAAAAGAAGATTCAGTGTTCGATTCAGCGACAGTTCCGATCATTTCAGGACTTCCAGTTGAATATATGGCTCAGGGAATGAGAATACCAGGTAAATATCGACCGCTTATCGATCAAATTTCAAAAATTGCAGCGCTTCCACAAAATTATTTTGCAAGTATTTCAGAGATATGTGTACTTCCAAAAGAGTATGGTAACTATGAGTTAGCTCTTATTCCGTCTCAAGCCCGCGTAAAAGTTATTACCGACCGTGCATTGAATGAAGACGCATTAAAGTATATGATGGTAGTATTGGATATTGTAAACCAGATTGGAACTGACGTGTCTGAAGTTGATTTGCGTTATGGTTCAGTTTCATACGTCACTAAGGGGTTAGATTAAAAAAAATGGCAGACGGAAAAATTGTTGGTCTTGACATAGGAACCAGTGAAATTAGAGTTGCAATAGGAGAAGTTGACCCTGAAACCGGAAATGTTCAAATTGCAGGCACTGCATCACGAAAATCAGCAGGGCTTAGAAACGGCGTAATCGTAAACATTGAAGATGCAAAAAATGCAATAAAAGAAGCTATCGATGCTGCTGAGCAGAACGCTGGGACGACAGTTGAGTCTGTTGTAACTGCAATCGGCGGTTCACAGATTGAAAGCCAAAATTCACGCGGAACTGTCCCTGTCACTGGGTCAAACAAATCCGACAAAGAAGTTTCTCGAGCTGATGTAGAGCGTGTTATTCAATATTCTACAGCGATAAAAGTTCCTGATGACCGTGAAAAGCTTCATGTAATCCCTCAAGAATATATTGTAGATGGTGTAGGTGGCATTCAAGACCCAATACATCGAATTGGAATTCGCCTTGAAGCAAAAGTTCATATTGTCACGGCGGCAAAAACAATTATTCAAATTATCCGCTCCTGTATTCAGCGTGCAGATTATAACCTGGACGCTGTGTGGCTGAAGACTCTGGCGCAAACTCAGTCAGTCTGCCATCAAGATGAGATGGAACTTGGTTCGATTTTGGTTGACCTCGGAGCCGGCACGACAGATGCTCTCCTTTTATACAAAGGCGCTCCTGTGGCGACGGCATCTATTCCGGTTGGCGGAAATCTTGTAACTAACGATATACAGATTGTGACGGGAATCTCTAATTCAAATGCAGAGCTGATAAAAGTCCAGCATGGCTGTTGTTGGCTCCCCGATATAACACCTGAAAACGATATGCAGATTGTCGTGCCCGGAGTCGGCGGTCGTGACCCTGATATTATAATGCAGTCTCAACTTTGCCAGATTATTCAAGCGCGCATGGAACAGATTTTTACTATGGTGAAATCTGCAATCATCAGAAATACGAACGAACCGATCAGTCAGCTTACAGGAAATATCATCCTTACTGGTGGAGGAGCGATGATGCAAGGTGTTTTAGATCTTGCGCAGTCAGTTTTTCAAACTTCATCTGTCAGAATTGGAATTCCTGAAGACCTTGGCGGAGTTGAAAAAGATTACCGCAGACCTGATTATGCAACTGTGATAGGACTTGTGCTTGCAAATAAATCGCTCGCGCAGAGCAAAGATAATCGCAAGCACGGTAAAGTGCATAGTTCAAAACCCGAAAAACGGAAGAGCGGTGAAAGCAAATTAAAGAAAATATTTAAATCGTTTTTTTAATTATATATAAAAAAAGGGGATGCTTGGGAAAGCATGATGGGAGGATTTATGGGACTTGGTATTTCGATTGTAAAAGATGAATCTGATTTTGAAATTGTTCAGCCGCAGGAACAATCTGATTTTTGCAGTTGTCCGACTGTAATCAAAGTTGTAGGTTGTGGCGGCGGAGGCTCAAACGCTGTCAACAGAATGATTTCTCGCGATTTAAGCAACGTTGAATTTATTGTTTTAAATACAGACCTACAGGCGCTCAGCCGTTCAAATGCAAAAACAAAACTTCCGATTGGACAGAAAGTTACAAAAGGTCTTGGAGCCGGAGGAAAACCTGAAGTTGGACAACAGGCTGCCGAAGAAGATAAGGAACTTATAACAAATGTCCTTCGCGGTGCAGACATGGTGTTTATAACAGCCGGAATGGGAGGAGGAACAGGAACAGGTTCCGCTCCTGTAGTCGCACGGATTGCAAAGGAGCTAGGCTGTCTGACAGTTGCTGTCGTTACAACTCCTTTTATTTTTGAAGGAAATGTTCGTATGCGTCAGGCAAAAGAGGGGCTTGTAAAGCTTCACGAGCAAGTAGACTCTCTGATCGTTATTCCGAATGAGCAGCTTTTTAAACATATCGACAAAAATCTCACTGTAAAAGAATCGTTTAAAAAAGCTGATGAAGTCCTTTGTCAAGGCGTCGAAGGTATTTCAAACATAATCGTAAATCCCGGCGATGTAAACACCGACTTTGCTGATGTTCACAATGCGATGTCAGGACAGGGAAACGCAATATTTGGTATTGGAGTAGGCGAAGGTGAAAACCGTGCGACAGATGCTGCATACGACGCAATTCACAATCCGATGCTCGAAAATTCAAAAATCGATGGCGCAAAAAATCTTCTTATCAATATATGTGCATCTGAAGAAATTAAACTTTCCGAAGTCGGCGAAATATGCAAGATTGTCACAGCTTCCGCTGATCCAAATTACAACATGTTCTGGGGTCAAGTTACACAACCTGAACTCGGTGACAAAATCAGCGTAACAGTAATTGCTACAGGTTTTGAAAGAAGCGCCGGCGAAGAAGACGAAAGCTATTTGATGACAGAAAAAAAATCAGAACCTGCTAGACCACGTCCCGACAATGTCGTAAGCACTTCTGAATTGGACAGCATTTTGAACGGAAAATCAGGTTTGCCATCAGCAGCTTCTTTAGGCGGAGAATTTGTTTCACGCAAAAGTTATTCAGAAAACAAAGATGGAAAAGAAAAACTCGGAATATTGAACAACGAGAAAAGCCCTGCGATGACACCAACGCTCAAATCTTTTGCGCCTCCGGCAGACTTTGTTCCTGATGAAAACGATTTGACAAAGCCTCCTGTATGGAACAACATTTCAAAACCGGACTTTGGCAGCACGATAAATTTGCGAGACTGAAAATTTTTATCAGACATAAAAATTTCAGATGATATCGGATGACAATAGAAAATTTTTTAAATCAGTTTTATACGGATTTAATTTTAGTAAAGAGAGATTCTGAACAGACGGCAGTGACTTATAAAATTTCAGCAGAAGAGTTTTTGAACTGGCTTTCAACTGAAAAAATTAAGTTAAAAGATGTTTCCGTTCAGAATTTATTTTATTATTTTATTAAGAGACAGACCGATGGTGCATCTGAATTGACAATTGCAAAAGATATCTCGGGAATCCGCGCTCTCGGGGATTTTCTTGTGCGCAAAAAAATGTGGGAAGAAAATCATGCGCTTTTGCTGGAAAAGCCAAAAGCGAGCCGTCACTTGCCGAAAGTTCTTACAGTTGAACAGATTGAGGCATTGCTCGATTCAATCGATGTAAAAACGCTCAGCGGTAAGCGTGATGATGCATTGTTCGAACTTATTTATTCATGCGGATTGCGGATAAGCGAAGCCTGCACTTTGCTTATAGCAAACGTTCATCTTGAGGAGCGTTTTATCCTTGTTCACGGAAAAGGCGATAAGGAGAGAATTGTTCCGTTTGGGCAAAGGGCGTATGAAAAGATTGTAATTTATATAGATGAAGTGCGCCCGAAGTTGACTCGAGGTAGAAATGTTCCCGAGTTATTTGTAAATTATAAAGGTAAAGCGATTTCCAGAAAAGGTGTTTGGAAGCGTTTTAAGGAATTGGAAAAGATGAGTGGAATAAGTGCAAAAGTTCACACGTTGCGCCACTCGTTTGCAACGCATCTGCTTTCCGGCGGAGCAGATCTTCGTTCGGTACAGGAACTGCTTGGTCACAGCGATTTGAGTACAACTACGATATACACTCATGTAACTGATAACCAGCTCGAAAGTGCCCATGGAAAATATTTTAAGTAAAAAGCTAAAAAGACGACAAAAAGCGACAAAAAGATGATAAAAAAAACGACAAAAAAGGTTTTCCTTTTTAAAATAAAAAAATGAATATGCAAAAACGTCCAAAAACACCTTATGCTAGACAGGCGGGTGGACAGTTTTTTTTACAATCAGCAGGAGGCTTGGAAATGAAGAGAAAATTATGTTCAATTATCGGCGGAACTTTTTTAGCGATCGCTTTGTGTTCTTGTGGAGTTTCAAATAAATCGATTATCCGCCAGCAAAAAATTGAAGAAGGGGTTTCCAATCCGACTACTGTTGAAGAACTAAAATATGCAATTGAAAAATATCAAAAAAGGGTGGCAGATACTCAGCTTGCCCAGAGTCAGATCGGAATATGGTATAAAATTCTAGGTACACGCTACCTTGATACAAAAATGTACGGCGAAGCTTTGAAATGCTTTCAGGAAGCTCTGAAATATTATCCTGATAACCAAAATCTTTATTATTATGTAGGAGTTTGTGCAGGCTACATGTCGCACACAGCGCTAGATTTTGGCGGAACAGGCTCGACCGAACAAAGATATAATTATCTGAAACTTGCCGAATCAGCGTATTTACGCGCAATCACGATTGAAGAAAGGTACGTTCGCGCATTATACGGACTTGGTGTACTTTATGTATTTGAACTTGAAGAACCGCAAAAGGCAATCCCTTATCTTGAAAAAGCACTGACAATTGATACTAAAAATCTTGATGCGATGTTTGTTTTAGCACGCGCATACTATTCAAACTACGAATTCGATAAAGCAGCTGATATGTATGACAAGATTATCGCTACGACAAAATCTGCAAAGACAAAAGCAACCGCAGAGGAGAATAAAAAAACAGTACTCGATGCAGCTTACCAAAACTAATTTACAAGAAAAACTCGACAGCGAAAAGCTTCTTTTGAACTTGTCGTTAGGACGAATCACTTTTCTTTCGTTTGATGATAAGAAAATTTTACAAAAAAAACTTGACAGCCCTCGCGCCCTTGCATTAATGTCTATAGAAGAAATATTTCAAGCTACGGGCAATAGTCAAAAGAAAACTGTCTGTTGGAACGGTGAAAAAAATCTGCATGAAGCACAGCTCGCAGCCTTTCGCTGTAAAACGATGGGCATAAAAGTTGTCGATCACTCTGATGAAAAATATCCGGAATTGCTAAGACAGATTGAAGATCCTCCATTCCTTTTGTTTTGCCGAGGAGATATAGATATCCTTACTGAACGCAGCGTTTCTGTTGTTGGAACAAGACGGCTTTCACCAACCGGGAAAAAATCTGCGCACGATTTTGCATACGATGCCGTCAAAGACGGATGCAACGTTGTAAGCGGACTTGCAAATGGAGCGGACGGCTGGGCACATCAGGGGGCAATCGATGCATATTTTGATGCGGATGCAAACGACGATGATTGCGGTCAGATTGGACACACGATCGCAGTTTTGCCGAGCGCTATTGACGACATTGTTCCTGCTAATCATCGGAAAATGGCAGGTCAGATAATTCAGACAGGCGGTTGCCTTATAAGTGAGTATGAACCTGGCACCGTGACTGCGAAATGGCACTTTGTCGCACGCAACAGGCTTATAGCGGGGCTTTCTCCAGCCACTGTCGTTGTTGAAGCTCCCGCCGGGAGCGGAGCGCTCATTACTGCTGATTTTGCAACAGATTACAATCGTGATGTGATGTTTCATAAGTCGACTTTTTGTGATTTTGCAAAACAAATTGCGGTTTCTTCTAAAGAGGAGCTTGAAAAAAAATTTTGTGAAGGAAAAGTCAGCAAGTATAAAATGGGAAACACGCCGGAAAAATATCTTTTGTCAGGTGCTTTTGTTGTTGAAGACTATAAAGATTATTGTAAAGCGTTGACAGAAATACCCGGGAAACGGAATAATCAGATTGTCGAATATATACAGCAAAGTTTTTTTGAGGAAAAATAAATGGCAGTAAAGAAAAATGTTAAGAAGGCTAAAGAAAAAAAGTCTCAGATTCTTGTGATCGTAGAGTCTCCGACAAAAGCTCACACAATTGAAAAATATCTTGGACCGGGCTATGTAGTTCTCGCCTCTGTAGGTCACCTTATAGATTTGCCGAAATCTCGAATGGCTATAGATATAGAGAACGGATTCCAGCCTGAATACATCACAGTTCGTGGAAAAGCAAAACTTTTGAAGGAATTACAAAAGGAAGCGAAAAAGTCAGACGCTGTCCTTCTTGCATCGGATAACGACCGTGAAGGAGAGGCAATTGCATGGCATTTGAACAACGCTCTGAAAGAAAAAACTTCTGCACCTATAAGCAGAATAGTATTCAATGAAATAACTCCTGCGGCAATCACAGAAGCCGTAAAGCATCCCGGCGAAATTGTTGAATCTAAAGTCAATGCGCAAAAAGCCAGAAGGGTTCTTGACCGCCTTGTAGGTTATAATTTGAGTCCGCTGCTTTGGGTAAAAGTTAAAAACGGACTTTCGGCAGGGCGCGTACAGTCTGTTGCCTTGAGGCTGATATGTGAACGTGAGCAGGAAGTCGAAAATTTTCTGCCGGAAGAATATTGGTCACTCGACGCAGATTTTACAAAAGGAAAATCCTCTTTTACGGCTCAGCTTGTAAAATATAAAGGAGAGGCGCCTGAACTTAAATCAGAAGATGATGTAAAAGAAATTGTGGAGAAGATAAAAAATTCTCCTTGCAAAGTTACTTCAATCAAAAAAACTGAAAAAACAGTTCGTCCAAAACCGCCTTTTACAACTTCAAAACTTCAGCAGGCTGCTGCGAACAGGCTCGGTTTTACTTCGCGCAAGACAATGCAGATTGCACAGCAGCTTTATGAAGGTATTCAGATTGGTGCAAATCACGTCGGACTTATCACTTATATGCGTACAGATTCCGTTCGTATTTCAGAAACTGCGTTAGCTGATGTCCGCGACTGGATTTCAAAAAATTATCCCGGTGATTTACCGAATGAGGCAATCCACTATTCTGTAGGAAAAGCTGCACAAGATGCTCACGAAGGTATTCGCCCGACTTACGCAAGTTACACGCCGGAATCTATCAAAGAATATTTAAACCACGACCAATTCCGCCTTTACTCGATTATTTGGGAACGTTTTATCTCTTCTCAGATGAACAACGCAAAAATGCTGACTACGTCGCTCGAAATTGAAGCGGGAGATGCTTTGTTCCGTGTTGCTTCAAGCAAGATTTCTGAAAAAGGTTTCTACCATGTAATAAAAGTCCTTTCGTCAAAAGAAGAAAAATCAAGTTCACTTCCAGCTGTCAAAGAAGGCGAAGAACTCAATGTAGATAATTTTCATCCTGAGCAGCATTTTACACAAGGACCTGCACGATATACTGATGCTTCGATTGTAAGAATGCTTGAAGAAAAAGGAATAGGTCGTCCGTCAACTTATGCTACGATTATTTCTGTTTTGCTCGACCGTTATTATGTAACTCGCTCAAACAAACAGCTCGTCCCAACTCAGCTTGGAAAAATGATAAACAAGATTCTAGTAGAAAGTTTTCCATCTGTCATCAACGAAGAATTTACGGCACAAGTTGAAAACGATCTTGATAAAGTTGAAGAAGGTCAACTTGTCTGGAATAACATCATCAAAGAATTTTACGAGCCTTTTAAAAATCGTGTTGACGATGTCATGGAACACCAGGAAAGCATCAAAGGATTTTTAGATGAGAAAACTGACAAAGTTTGCGAGCTGTGCGGAAAACCGATGATAAAAAAACTCGGACGTTTTGGATTTTTCCTTGCATGCTCAGGATTCCCGGAATGCCACAATACAAAATCGATTCCGCTTGCTAAATGTCCATGCAAAGGTTGTAACGGTGAAATTGTTGAACGCAAGACAAAAGGACGCGGAAAATCATTCTACGGCTGCACAAATTATCCGACTTGTACATTTATTTCACATTTCAAACCGATAGACCAATATTGTCCAAAGTGCGGTTGGTTCCTTGTTGAAAAATATGACAAAAAAAATGGTGCATATAAATCGTGCATCAACCCTGACTGCGATTACTTGCACTCAGCTGAAAAAGAAGAAACAATTGCTCATGATGAAAGCGAAGAGTAAAGCTTGTGAAAAGATGATTTAATTTTTCTTGCAAAATCCCCGAAGCGTGTTAGACTGTTGATAGTTCTACTCTCATTCTAAAACGTTAGGGGATATTTTATGTCTAAAAAGTATATTATTTCGCTCGATGAAGGGACAACTTCGTGCAGAGCTGTTCTTTATGACAAAGATGAAAAACCGCTTGGGTCTAAGCAACGTGAATTCGAACAGATTTATCCTCATCCAGGCTGGGTAGAACACGACCCTGAAGTTATCATCAAAAGTCAGCTAAAAACTTTGCAAAGCCTCATAATCGAAAATGAAATTAGACATGAAGAAATCGCTGCGATTGGAATCACGAATCAGAGAGAAACAGTCGTAATCTGGGATAAGAAAACAGGACGAGCTGTTTACAATGCTATAGTATGGCAGTGCAGGCGTACATCAGACTACTGTGAGCAATTGATAAGTCAAGGCTACACTGATATGGTTCGTCAAAAAACGGGACTTTTGATAGATGCATATTTTTCCGGCACAAAAATAAAATGGATACTCGACAATATTCCATCAGTTCGAGAAAGGGCTGAACGCGGTGAACTTCTCGCCGGTACAATAGACACATGGCTGATATGGAAGTTGAGCGGCGGCAAAGCCCATGTCACAGACTATACGAACGCAAGCCGGACAATGCTTTTTAATATTTACACCCTCGATTGGGATGACGAGCTTTTGAAGCTTTTGAATATTCCGCGCTGCCTCCTTCCTAAAGTTTGCGACTCTTCTAAAATTTACTGCAATACAGACCCCGAAATATGTGGATTTTCAGTTCCTATCGCATCTGCAATTGGAGACCAGCAGTCAGCTCTCTTTGGGCAAGGCTGTTTTAATAAGGGCGATGCAAAAAACACTTACGGTACAGGCTGTTTTATGCTCATGAACACAGGCGACAAACCTGTAGCTTCTAAACATCTTCTTACGACAATTGCGCTTGGAATGAACGGCAAAATTGAATACGCATTGGAAGGAAGTGTCTTCATAGGTGGTGCTGTGATAAAATGGCTTCGAGATGAAGTTCAGCTCATTTCATCAGCGCCTGAAATCGATAAACTTGCAGAATCTGTCCCGGATTCAAACGGGTGTTACCTTGTTCCTGCCTTTGTCGGGCTTGGAACGCCTTATTGGGATATGTATGCAAGAGGGACTATCGTCGGGCTTACGCGCGGTGTAAAAAAAGCGCATATCTGTAGAGCCGCTCTTGAAGGAATTGCGTACGAAGTTCGAGATGTTCTTGACACTATGGTTTTAGACTCTGGAACTCAGATTAATACATTGAATGTTGACGGCGGTGCAAGCGTCAGCGACATCATGATGCAGTTTCAAGCTGATATTTTAAATACGGATGTTTGTAGACCAAAAAACGTAGAGACAACTGCACTTGGAGCTGCGTTTTTGGCAGGACTTGCGACCGGATTTTGGAAAAGCAAAGAAGATATACTTTGCCGAAGAGAGACCGAGCGGTTGTTTAAACCTAAAATGACGGCTGCGCGCCGTGATGAACTTTACAGAGGTTGGAAAAAAGCTGTAGAGCGTGCAAAGAATTGGGAGAATTTGCAAAAATGATATATGATGTAGCGATAATCGGCGCCGGAATCACAGGCGCTTGTATTGCCCGAGAACTATCAAAATATAAGTTGAACATCTGCATGATAGAAAAATCTGATGACGTTTCAACCGGAACTTCTAAAGCAAATTCCGGAATTGTGCACGGCGGTTTTGATGCAAAGCCTGACACTCTGATGGCTAAATTAAATGTTCAAGGCTGTTCGATGTATCCTGACCTTTCCGAAAAACTCCACTTTGATTACAAAAACAACGGCTCTCTTGTAATATGTTTTTGCGACGAAGATATGGAGCAGATAAAAAATCTTTATGACCGTGGAGTAAAAAACGGCGTAAAAAAGATGAAAATAATAGATTCAAAAGAGCTGCATCAGCTTGAACCGAATATCTCTCAGGACGCTGTCGGTGCGTTGTTGTGCGAGTCTGCAGGAATTGTGAGCCCGTATCAGGCGGCTTGGGCGATTGCAGAAAACGCTGTCATAAACGGTGTAAAATTGTTTTTAGAGCACGAAGTTCATTCAATATCTGTTCCCGACAATAAGAACAAAGATTTTGTAATTCATACAGGGCAATGCGACATAACTTCAAAATGTGTCGTAAACGCCGCAGGGCTATATGCAGATAAAATCAGCGAGATGGCAGGCGCTCGCAAATACGTCATAAAACCTAGACGAGGCGAATATTACCTTCTCGACAATAAATGTGAAAACCTTGCACGCCATACATTGTTCCAACCGCCAAGCAAAATGGGTAAAGGCGTCCTCATCACACCGACAGTCGATGGAAACATTCTTTCGGGACCGACTGCGCAAGATTGTGACGACAAGGCTGCAACCGAGACGACTGCGGAAGGTCAACATCAGGTATTTTTAAAATCTGAAAAAACGATACCTGGCATTCCTCGTCGCAACGTTATCAATTCGTTTGCGGGAGTGCGTGCAATTGCATACAATCAGGATGGAACTGCTGTAAACGATTTTATAATAGAAGAAGACAAAGTTATTGAGCGTTTTATAAACGTCGGAGGAATATGTTCACCGGGTCTGACAGCTGCGCCTGCAATCGGGGTGTATGTTGCGGAACTTGTAAGCAATGCAATGAAAGTAAAATTTTCCTTAAATAAGAATTTTATTGAAGAGAGAATTGGAATTGAATCATTTAAGCATGCATCAAACGAACGCAAAGCTCAGCTTATCAAAGAAAATCATTTATACGGAAGAATAATCTGCCGCTGCGAATCAATCACAGAAGCCGAAATTGTCGCAGCAATCAATTCTCCAGTCGGCGCTTGTGACCTTGACGGTGTAAAAAGGCGCACAAGAGGCGGTATGGGACGATGTCAGGGCGGATTTTGTTCTCCGCGCATTACAGAAATCATCAGCCGCGAACGAAAAATCCCGATGACGAGCGTTACAAAAAGCGGCGGTTGTTCATATATCTTGAACTCTAAGACGAGATAGGCGGTGGCAGAATGAAGTACGACATTGTAGTTATAGGTGGAGGCCCTGCGGGAATGGCTGCCGCAATCGCTGCAAAAAAAGATGGGACAGATTCAATTTTGATTTTGGAACGGGACAGACGAATCGGAGGTATTTTGCTTCAATGCATTCACAATGGCTTTGGACTTCATTATTTTGGCGAGGAATTGACAGGCCCTGAATATGCGGCAAAGTTTTCTGATGAAATCGCTGCTCTCGGAATTGAATACAAAACAGACACAATGGTTTTGGAAGTAGCAAACAATGAAGATGGAACGCACTCAGTAACTGCTATCAATACTTTGGACGGTCTGCTCAACATTCAAGCTAAAGCGATTGTGCTTTCGATGGG
Organism: Treponema sp. Marseille-Q3903; assembly: GCF_014334335.1. Lineage (NCBI taxonomy): Bacteria > Pseudomonadati > Spirochaetota > Spirochaetia > Treponematales > Treponemataceae > Treponema > Treponema sp. Marseille-Q3903. The sequence goes on along the minus strand of NZ_JACSEU010000001.1, from coordinate 1,834,126 downwards.
CTGCCGCGAAAGAACTAGAGGCGCTTTGATTATTCCGGGCACTCGTCCTTCAGGAATTTTTACCGCAGGTGCTGCCCAGCGTTTTGTAAATATAGATGGTTATTTGCCAGGTAAAAAAGTTGTAATACTTGGTTCTGGGGACATAGGTCTGATAATGGCAAGGCGGCTGACGCTTGAAGGTGCGGAAGTAAAACTGATATGTGAAGTCATGCCGTTTAGCTCAGGATTGCGCCGCAACATTGTTCAGTGCGTCGAAAATTTCAACATTCCGCTTAAGTTCAGCCACACAATCACAAAAATTCACGGGAAAGACCGCCTTGAAGGAGTTTCTGTTGCCGCAGTTGATGCTGACCGAAAACCTATCATAGACACTGAAGAATATATCGAATGCGATACACTGCTTTTGTCTGTAGGATTGATTCCTGAAAATGAAATTTCTACAGGATGTGGAGTTTCAATAGATTCCTCTACATCAGGGCCGATTGTAAACGAACACATGCAGACTTCCGTATCGGGAATATTTGCATGCGGCAACACAGTTCATGTCCATGACCTTGTAGATTTTGTAACTAAGGAGAGCATAAGAGCCGGCAAAAACGCTTCAAGATATGTCCAGAATAAAATAAAAGACAACGGACGGCACGTAACGCTGCGTCCGGGAAACCGTGTTCGCTATACAGTGCCTCAGCATATTGAATCTACAGAAAGCGATGAAAATATTTCCATAATGTTTCGCAGCACAGATGTTTATAAAGATGTCTACATCGAAGTTTCAAGCAACGGTAAAAAAATTAAGTCGATGAAAAAAAAGGTAGTGCGACCGGGCGAAATGCAGGTTGTTGAGCTGACACCGGAACAACTTTTAGATGTAAAAGACAATCTTACTGTTTCGATAGAGCTTCCTCAGGAGGTATCAGAATAATGTCAGAAAAAATCAATATGACTTGTATCATCTGCCCGATGGGCTGCAACATGGAAGCGGAACTTGAGGATGGAAAAGTTGTTCTTGTAAAAGACAACGGCTGCCCTCGCGGAGCTGAATACGCTGCAAAAGAAATCATGAATCCTACAAGAACGCTCACTACAACAGTCGCAGTCGAAGGCGGAGAATTGCCTGTGGTTCCTGTAAAGTCAGCTGGAGAAGTGCCAAAAAAAATGTTGATGCAGTGCATGGAAGTTATTCGTCGGGCAAGCTGCAAAGCTCCTGTAAAGCGCGGAGAAATAATTATCCACGATATATTGGGAACAGGTGTCAACATAATTGCCTGCTCCGATTTAATTTAATTTTATCAAAATAAAGTTTATTGAGTTTTCATTTGCCGATTGTGTGCCGATAAATAAATATGACTTTACGCGAAATAACAGAAGAATTTTTATTATATCTGTCTGCCGTACGAGGGCTTTCAAAAAACACATTGATCGCTTACGACAACGATTTAAAATATCTTCAAGAATTTTTGACTCCGGATCTAGATATAAAAACGGTTACCAGTGAAAATCTTTTTTTGTGCGTAGGTCAGCTTTCAAAACAAAAAAAATCATCAGCGACAATCAATAGATTTATTGCTGCCGTAAGAACTATGTTTTCATACGCTCGCAAACTTGGATATTTGGAAAAAAATCCTTCTGTAACATTAAAAACAGTAAAAATTTCTAAGCGTGTGCCAAAATTTATGACACAAGCAGAGGTTCATAATTTGTGCAATCAACCTGTAAATCATGAGCTTCTTTGGAAAACCCGTGATCACGCGATTTTTACAATGCTTTATTCTTCAGGCTGCCGTGTCAGCGAATTGATAAACCTGAACATAGATGATTTTATTGACGGTGGAAGAGCTGCAATTGTCACCGGAAAAGGTGATAAGCAGAGGCGCGTTTTTTTTGCTGAAGAGTCTCGCAAAGCGCTTGCGGAATACATGAAAGACCGCACCAGAGTTCTTCAGACAAATCATATTTTAGAACCGGAGAAACGGCTTTTTATAAATCAAAAAGGGCTTCCTCTTACGGCCGGTGGACTTCGTTATATTTTAAGCAGATATTCAGGTGCTGAAGGGACAAACAATCACATGAACCCACATGCATTTCGCCATACGTTTGCGACGACAATGATTTCAAATGGCGCTGATGTGCGATTAGTTCAAGAAATGCTTGGGCATTCAAACATAAGCACGACACAGCGTTATACACACGTCACTACAGAAAAACTTATTGAGATATACAAACTCGCACATCCTCACGGCTGACAAAATTTGTGCGGAAAAAAAATAATTTCTTTCAGGCTGAACGTATACTGAAAACAAAGTACTTGTCTTTCTTCATTCAATGATATTATATTTTAAACATAATTTTGCATTTAATCACTGAATTGGAGTTTATATATGAGTAATACAAAAATTAGAAGTACAACAATTCTTGCAGTTAAACGTAACGGAAAAGTTGCCATGGCAGGAGACGGACAGTGTACACTAGGCGAAACTGTCTGCAAAGGCAACTCAAGAAAAGTTAGAAAGATTTATGATGGAAAGATTCTCACAGGGTTTGCGGGTTCTGTTGCCGACGCTTTTACACTACTTGATCGCTTTGAGACTAAAGTAAAAGAGTATAATGGAGACATCATGCGTTCTGCCGTAGAACTTGCAAAACTCTGGAGAACAGAGCGCAGCCTTCAAAAACTTGAGGCAATGCTCCTCGTCGCTGATAAAGACAAAATTTTATTGATCAGCGGAGACGGAAATGTAATTGAACCGGAAAGCGATGCAATTGCGATAGGTTCAGGCGGTAACTATGCATATTCAGCAGCTTTAGCTTACCTTGACTCTTCAGATTTAAGTGCACGTGAGATTGCAGAACGTTCTCTTCATATTGCAGGCAGAATCTGCATTTATACAAATGAAAATATCACAATTGAAGAACTTTAATCGCAACAGTTTGATAATGATAATAGAGGAAATATTATGGCAGAAGAAAAGACTGAATTGACACCTAAAAAAATAGTTGAAAAACTCGATAACTATATCATAGGACAAAATACGGCAAAACGAGCAGTTGCAGTCGCTTTGAGAAACCGTTTTAGACGACTAAAACTCTCTGAAGATATTCGCGACGAAGTTGCTCCAAAAAATATTTTGATGATTGGACCTACAGGTTGTGGTAAGACAGAGATTGCACGCCGCCTCGCAAAACTTTGCGGTGCTCCTTTTTTGAAAGTTGAGGCTACAAAATATACAGAAGTAGGTTATGTCGGCCGCGATGTAGAAAGCATGATTCGAGACCTTATGGCTGTAGGCTTCAACGATGTCAAGGCTGAAATGGAAGATAAACTCCGAGAAAAATCTGTCAGCATTGTTGAAGAAAAACTTCTAGATTTGCTGCTTCCCGGAACAAATGAAAAAGTGAAAGAAGGGGAGAGTGCTGATTCTGTAAATCCTGCTCCAATTCCGTTTGGATTTTTTAACCAACAGAACCCTAATGAAATTGCAATCGACTTGAATAAAGCTACCGAAAAGATTAAAAACGGGCTTGAAAAATTTAATCAGGCAAACGAAGCCGCTGCCGCTCAACAAAAAGCAGATGAAGATTCTGCAAAAAATGAAACTTCTGAGCGAGCTTCAGAGAAAGAACAGGAAAATCACACTCGTGAAAAGTTTAGACAAATGCTCCGCGAAGGTAAACTTGAAGAGCGTGAAGTTGATGTATTGGTCCGCCATGCTCCAAAGATGACTAATATGGAAATCATCGCCGGCGGAAGTTTTGATGACCTTCAGAACAGCATTCAAGGAATTATGGATATGATGAATGGGGCAGGTGGCCGCAACAAAAAGCGTTCATTAACCGTAAAAGAAGCCCGCAAGATTCTTACAGAAGAAGTTCTTGAAAGCATGGTTGATTTTGACAAAGTTTCCGACGAAGCAAAAAAACGCGTTGAACAGAGCGGAATTATTTTTATTGATGAAATTGACAAAATTGCAGTTCATGGAGAAAGTCATGGGCAAGATGTCAGCCGCGAAGGGGTTCAGCGAGATATCCTACCAATAGTCGAAGGAAGCAACGTGAACACAAAATGGGGTGTTGTTGATACAACTCACATTCTTTTTATTGCGGCAGGAGCTTTCAGCGTTGCAGCTCCAAGCGATTTGATTCCTGAACTTCAAGGGCGTTTCCCGCTTCGCGTAGAACTCGAATCGCTAAATAAAGACGATTTTAAGCGCATCTTAAAAGAACCTAAAAACAGCCTCATAATGCAGTATACATCTTTGCTTGAAACAGAAGGTGTGAAACTTGATATCACAGATGAAGCAATCGACAGGATGAGTGTTATTGCAGAAAAAGTAAATAGCACTACGGAAAATATCGGGGCACGTCGTCTTCACACAATTATGGAAAAAGTTCTAGCAGACATCAACTTTGATGCAGATGAGCATAAAGGTGAAACTATAAAAATTGACGCAGCGTATGTAGACAGCAAACTTTTCGACATCGTTCAAAGTCAGGATTTGTCTCGTTATATACTTTAGCGACTCATTGCTTTTTTTTATGTAAATCAACATGTGAAATATAAACTCAAAAGCTCATAAAAAAAGGCTCGGAATGTTCCGAGCCATGCCCATCAGGCAATCGGGTACATTGGGTGGGAGGGGAAAAATGTACCCGATATATATAATATCGACTTTTATACTTAAAATCTTTAATTTTATTTGTAAAATCTTAAAATAATGTTAAAAGTTGTAAAAAAATCAGAATTATTCTTCTGCTATGTCTAAATCTAAAGAGAAAGTCGCTTTGTAAGTTTTGCCTTTGATTGCCGAAATTGTTTTTATTATTTCATAACTTCCGATTGCAAATTTAATTTTATGTTCTCCTTCGCTAATCACAAATTCCGTGCCGAGTGTTGAACATTTTTCGTCGTCAAGCATGACCAAAGCTCCTTCAGGGACAGTTATCAGCAGCGTCGGTTCAATGCTCTTCATGTTGACGATAAGCGGAGTTGTCTTTGCTTGGTCAATTCTTACAGTTCTCACTTCATTTCTGTATAATTCCGAAATTATCGAAATATTGTGAATTCCTGTTTCAAGGAGAATTGTGTTGTCTGAAGAGAGGTTGACAATATTGTCGTCTATAAAAACTGTGTGAGGTGCAATTTTTTTATCAGGAGATTTGATTGTGAGGTTGAGCCTCCCCTTGTTAGAAAGAATCGGTTTTACAGAAATCGGAATAATCGCATTCATAGTTTCTTCTGGGATTCCTTTCATTACCTGCTGAAGTCTTACAAAAACAACATTATCTACAGGGACAACTACTGTATCAACCTTTGTCGTATAATTGTTTGAGCGAATTTTGTTGTCTTTTTTAAGCGGAATCTGCAAAACCCACGAAAGTTTTCCAGGCAACGTGTTTACATAAGTTTTAGTTCCCGAATAATCGATTTGATATGGAGTTGGAGTAGGTTTTATATTTGCGTAAACAGAACATGCGACGGAGTCGATCCAATATGCGACTGTCTCAGGAATTGAAAACTTAAGTTCAAGTCCGTCAATAAATGTTTGGTCATCAGGCAGCGTTATAGCGAGAGAATCGTTGATACCAAGTTTTACAATTTCTTCAAAAGAGATTTCTTGCTTTACGGTCACAGCATGAACTTTGCTTACGCGAAACGATTCAGCATTGATATCTGCACAAAAAAGTCCTGCAATAAATAAAAGTGAAAAGATAAATTTTTTATAATATATATTTTTTTTCATAATCTTCGTTAATTATTTTTTTAGATTCAACCGAAGCGCCGGGTCTTCTGCCTTTCCTCCTTTGCGTATTTCAAAATGAAGATGAGACCCAGTTGCCATTCCCGTATGTCCTACATACCCGATAGTTTGACCTTTTTTTACATTTTGGTACTGTTCAACAACCACCTTTGAAAGATGTGCATATACACTTGTCATTTTTCCGGCATCGTGGCTCAAGATAATATAATTTCCGAATTCTGGATTATCGGAAACTACAGAATATACAGCCCCATCTTTGATTGCGTAAACAGGAGTTCCTTCAGCGGCTGCAAGATCAATTCCGTTGTGGTTTTTTATCTGCCCTGAAAATGGACTTCTCCTTTTTCCAAATTCTGACGAAACCCAGTAAGAATCACTTGAAATCGGCAGGCAAAGTGCAGAATCAAGAAAATATGCTCTTTCAGTCGGCGAAAAGCGTACTTTTTGTAAAAAAACAAACTCCACTCCATCGATTGTATAATACAATCCCCCTTTTGTTAAGTTTTCTGTTGAATAATTTTTTTGCAGCAACACTTCAATAGAATTTATACCTTTATCAACAGCGACAAATATCCCATTTGTGCACGGAAGAATCAGTGTCCTGTTTTTTATATCATCTTGTGCGTTTTCTATTCTGTTCAAAGTTGCAAGCGTTTCTTGATTTATGCAACAGCGAGCTGCAAGACCTTGAAATGTAAAATTTTCCGTATTTTTATATTTAAAAAATAAAATTTCCGGCTGTCTGCCGCTGCTTATCGCTTTGCTGTTGCTTTCAATTATATTTTGATATTCTCTAAAAATTGTATTTGAGCGGGAAGGAGAGAGAGAGTCAATTTGTGGCAGTTTATCAATTTCGATTATGATAGGATTTTTAATTGAGCCTAATTTTGCATCGTTGTTTTGCTGTGAAAACAAAGGGATAAATGCAAACATAATAAACAAACTGACTACGACTCTTATTCTTTTCATAATTCAATAAAAAAAAAGAGCCATCTAAAATATAGAAGGCCCTTTTTGCTTTGTTAAAAACAAATTATTCTTCTACAATTGCTTCTGAAGGACATACGCTAGCACATGCTCCGCAACTGATGCATTTTTCTGCATCGATAACGCGAGCATCACTTTTTTCTGCAATTGCTCCAACAGGACAATCCGGTTCGCAAGCTCCGCAGTTTACGCAATCTTCTGTAATTCTAAATGCCATAATCGCTCCTATTTTTATTTTTAAGAATTCTAAGATAAATCATACATCAATGGGAAAAATCGCAATAAATATTTGAATATTTATTTTAATTAAGTATAATGCATGCAGCAGCTATAAAATGTTCGACAGTTTTCGCAAATCCAAAAAGAACTATATAGATTTTCTTCATGCTAGTCATCGGTGTAGCATCCAAGCTTATGCGAATAACTGTCGAAAATGGGTGTAATGGCTTTTTTTGGAATTAATCTGAAAGAACAGCTCTTACAATGATTGATGCCGATGCGGGCGGAATTTAAAGTTTGTCAGCGTCGGCAGCATAGATAGCGGGAATTACAGCAAAATTCAAACAATGAGTTCTTATTCTTGTTTTTGTTGAATAAATGTAAACTATATGGATTATAAAATTCCCCTTGATATCTGTGGTTTTCGGTATATAATGGTTTTATATGAGTGATTATCTTGATCCAAATAACGAAGAGTTATTAAAAGACTTCTTCGCAGAAGCAGAGCAGCAGGTTGAACAGCTTGAAAGCAATATTCTCGTAATTGAAAATGATCCTACAAATCATGAAGCTATAGACGAGATATTTCGCGCTGCGCATACCCTCAAAGGCGGTTCAGCTACTGTTGAAATGATGGAACTCTCACATTTTACTCACAAAGTCGAAGATGTACTTGATGAAATACGTTCAGACAGACTTAAAGTTGATGAAGATGTTGTCGATATCCTCCTTACATCGATCGACGTAATTAAAGCAATGCTCGAAGCAAGGCAAAACGGCAGCGTTTATTCGGAAAATATCGAAGGAATTGAAAACAAACTTCATGCATATATCCCTCAAAAAGAAGGCAAAAAAACTGCTACAAAACCTCAAACTCCGACTCCTGCAAAACCGAGTGTTCAGGCATCTCCTGCTCCGGCTCCGGCACAGCAGGGAATTGTTCTTCCCGAAATCACTGAAGATGATTTCAATGAACTTAAAAATACGTGTTCCGGCAATCAGAAACTCTGGTGCGTCGCTGTAAAATTTGATGAAAATAACCCAATGAACACAGTCGGTGGCATTCAAGTATTCGCTGCGTTAAAAGCAGTAGGAAACGTTCTAAAAACAGTTCCCGATTTTGACGCACTTTATGAAGATCAGTTCTACGAGACTGTTTTTTATTACATCGCAACAGAATCGAATACGGAGCAACTTGAAGATGCTTCATTTTTAAGCGATGTAACGCTTGTCACTGATGCTCACTTGCTAGAAGACTATACGACAGGAACAAAAAACGACAAATCTGTTGCTTCAGCAGAGTCAAATCAAGCGGCTTCTGCAAATGCAGCTCCGACTCCGAGTACTTCAGCCGCCAGCGCTCCTGTTGAAAATGCTTCAAATGTTCAGGCAAATGCAACGACTGATAGCGCAACTAAAACGGAATCCTCTGAAACTCCAACATCTGAGGGCAATAATGCCGATGATAAAAAAACTGAAGTTAAAAAAGATGCCGCTACGCACGCACAGCAAAGTTCAATCCTTAGGGTTGATTCTCGCCGTATCGATAACCTTTTGAACCTCGTGTCGGAAGCTGTTATCAACAAAGCTTCTTTCAACCAGCTCGCTATGCAAAACGCAAACGGACTTTCTCATTTCCAGTCTATAGAAATTGAGTTCAAAGAAAAATTGCACAACTTGTTTGATAGGCTTCCTGAATATTTTGAGCAGGTAAAAGGCGGAGCATCTCCAACCGAAGTAAGAAAAAATATTATTAACGAATACGGAGGCTTGAGCAGCATATTTGATGAATACGAATCGGAAGCAAAAGGAATTTCAGGAAAATTCCGTTCGTATACGCAAAACCTTGGCACAATCGCAGGAGACTTGCAGGAAGGTGTAATGAAGATCCGAATGGTTCCAATCAATCAGATTTTCAGCAGATTCCCACGTGTCGTACGCGATTTGCAGCGCAACTTGAACAAAAAAATCGACCTTGTAATTGAGGGAGAAGATACGGAACTCGATAAATCTGTTGTTGAAGATTTGCTTGATCCTATCATGCACTGCGTCCGAAACTCTGTAGATCATGGAATTGAAACACCTGAAGAGCGTGTAGCAGCCGGTAAACCTGAGACAGGCACGGTTCTACTAAGAGCATCTAATGAAGGCAACATGATTGTAATAGAAGTAAAAGACGATGGGGCTGGAATTGATGTTGAAAAGGTCAAACAAAAAGCAATCGAAAAAGGTCTTATTCATCCTGATAAAGTTCTTACAGACCAAGACGCGTTCAACCTTATAATGCTTCCGGGATTCTCTACATCTGATAAAATTACAAACATCTCAGGAAGAGGTGTTGGTCTTGACGTTGTAAAAACAATGATCAACAACCTCAAAGGAACGATTTCCATAAACTCGGCAAAAAATAAAGGAACATCTTTTGTAATTAAATTGCCACTCACTCTCGCCATCATTCAGGGATTGCTTGTTAGAGTTGGAAGAGAGGTTTATTCAATCCCTATTGCGAACGTTATTGAAAGTCAGTGTATCGATATTTCGGAGATAAATCATATAGACAACTACGAGATTATGAATGTCCGCAATGAAGTTATCAGCGTTTTGAGACTTTCGCGTTTGTTCGGCATTAAAGAATCGAATCAATCTGACCAGTGTTACATCGTAATAGTCGGTTCTCAAGAAAAGAAAATCGGTGTTATGGTGGATGCTCTGATTGGAGAAGAAGACGTTGTAATCAAACCGCTGAAAGACAAATTTACAAGTTCTCCAGGAATCGCAGGTGCTTCAATACTTGGAGATGGTTCTGTATCTTTGATTATTGATGTAAGCCAGCTTCTTGAGCTTGGTGTTAAACAGGAATTGCTTGCGCAACAGCAGGCTGAATATGAAGAGTAGAGGTTCTTATGAGTACAGAAAATGAAACCGTAGTTACGACCACTGCTGTTCAGGCAGCACAGGCGCAAGATAAAACAGAAACGGCAACAGTAATAGATTTTAAAATGGTGACATTCTCGCTTGCAGATAAAGATTATTCTATCGATATCATGCATGTAAAAGAGATTGCAAAAGCAGGGCATTTTACTTACGTTCCAAATACTTTGCCTTTTGTACTTGGTGTATATAATCTTCGTGGAGAAATCATTCCAATTCTTGACCTTAGACTTTTCTTTAATATTGAAGTTCCGCCGCGAGAGGGCAATAAGCTTGAGAATATGCTTATCCTTTCTGTTGATGATCAAAAGTTTGGGGTTGTTGTAGATAAAATCGATAAAGTAATCGGAGTTCAGAAGAGTACAATTCAACCGCCACATCCTTTGTTCGGCGATATCAGCATTAAATATATCGACGGTGTTGTTGAAAGCAATAACAGACTTTATATTTTACTGGACATCACAAGAATTTTTTCTTCAAAAGATACTTTCGAGAATAATAAAACAGCTCTTTCTTATCCACAGGCTCACAAAGTGATCACAGCTAAGCCATCCGCTGGCACTCCAACTGCTGTAAATGCAAGTGCGACGGGGGGGGCTGCCGCAGGAACTGAAAAAACTCCTGCACAACTTATTGCAGGAATCACAAAGACGGAACCTGAACAGGCTGAAAATATAAACCTTAAGTTTATAAAGGAATCTCTTCTTTCTTATAAAAATTTCAATGTGACGTCTGTAAATGAATCATGGGTCAATCACAGGTACTCGGAATGGGAAAAATCTCGTGGTAAAGATAAAGCTCAGATTCAGAATGCCGCAGATGCAGATGAATTTTTAAAACCGTTTTGGTCAGCTTTTAGTGAAAAATGGTGGTCAAAAGAATACGCAGAAAGTGTCGAGAAACTTTTTCCTGACAATTCAGCGAAGCAAATTGTCGTATGGAATCCGGGCTGCGGTAAAGGAATGGAAACATATTCCCTTGCGTGCATTTTGAAAAAACGTTATCCGGATGCAAAAATAAGAATTTATGCACAGGATATCGATTTGCTCAACGTTTCAAATGCAGGGCTTCTCAGCGTTCCGTCTAGTCTTGTATCTGATTGGTACAGTCCATATTTGACAAAAAAGGCAAATGGTGAGTATACTTTTAATCAAGAAATAAAAGACAGTATAATGTTTGAATATCATGACTGTAAAAACACAAATGCATTGCCAATGGTCGATGTTATATTTGCTCGAGATATACTTTCTTTGATGGACGAATCTTCTCAGGAAGTTGTTGTCGCTGACTTTCTGGAAAAGATGAAAGGAAATGCCGTAGCGATTATCGGTGAAAATGAAGCAATGCCGGCATCGTTTAATTTTGGTGAAAAAACCGTTGGTACGCTTGTTGCGTACAGCAGGGATTAAAGATATTAGGAGATTAAAATGCGAGTAGAGTATATTAACCCGTTTGTTGAAACTTCATTTCGTGTACTGCAAGAAGTTCTTGGTGGTGCAGAAGTAAAACGCGGTGATTTGTATTTGAAATCGACTGCAATGCCTGTTATGGGTGTAGCTGCATTGGTCGGTCTTGCAGGTGATGTTGAGGGTCGTGTTCTTTTTGATATGACTATGGAAACTGCTTTGAATATAGCGTCGGCAATGAACGGTGAGTCTTTACCGGAATTTGATGATTTAGCAAAAGCTACAATAAGTGAACTTGCAAACCTTATTACGGCTCAGGCTGTAACAAAATTACATGAGCTTGGATTCAGATTTGATTTGACTCCACCAGCTTTATTTGTTGGTCAGAAGATGGAAATTGCTGCACTCGGTGGCACAAACGACAGTGTTGAAGCATTGATAGTTCCACTTATTTCTGACTGTGGTAAAATTGAAGTAAACGTTTCTATAAGAGAACGTAACTAATTATTCTAAAGGAGTAAAAAATGAAAACTACACAAGATTATCCAACAATCAATGAACGTCCGCCTGAGGGACGAAAAGACGACGGCACTTCTTTCAGAGTATTGGTTGTAGATGATTCAATGTTCGTTGCAAAACAGCTCGGTCAGATTCTTTCTAGCGAAGGGTACGAGGTAGTTGCTACAGCTGCTGATGGAAAAGAAGGTGTTGATAAATACAAAGAACTTTGCCCAAATGTGGATCTAGTTACAATGGATATCACTATGCCAAAACTCGACGGTATTTCGGCTCTTGAACAGATTATGGCTTTTGATAAAAATGCAAAAGTTGTAATGGTTTCGGCGCTCGGTAAAGAAGAGCTTGTAAAAAAATCTTTGATGGCAGGAGCAAAAAGCTATATCGTAAAGCCTCTTGACCGCAAAAAGGTTCTTGAACGCATCGCTAAAGTTTTGCAGTAGTGTTGTAATTTTGTTATTTAAAAGCTGCCCAAAATCATTTGTGGCAGCTTTTTTTTATTTAAATTTTATATTTACAAATCTGCAAAGTATAGATGAATAGTCTCACACCTGTATTATACAATGAAGAATTATTAAATGGAAAAAAATAAAATAGTGTGATAAAGTTTAATGGGGTTTGTTATAAAAATTGAGGCTGCCCCATCGAGGTTTTTATGGATTTTAAAAGACGAAGCGGAATATTGTTGCATCCTACTTCATTGCCGGACACTCCTGGAATTGGAACGCTTGGTGAGCAAGCATTTAAATTTATCGATTGGCTTTGCGAAGCTGATCAGTCTTTGTGGCAGATTCTCCCATTAGGTCCGACCGGATATGGAGATTCTCCTTATGCATCTTTTTCAACTTTTGCAGGAAACCCTTTGATTATAGATTTGGAGCAGCTTGCATTAAAAGGCTGGGCAGATAAAAAAGAGATAGCGCCACCTGAATATATAAAAAAGACAGGCAAAATAGATTTTGGTGCAGTCGTGTGGTGGAAGATGCCTGTTTTAAAAAAATGTGCAATTTATTTTGTTGAAAATGCATCGGCTGAAGATAAAGAAAAGTACAAATTATTCTGTAAAGAATCAGCTTGGCTAGATATGTATGCTGTCTTTATGAGCATAAAGTCTGTCTATGACAAAAAAGCAGAAGAAGAAAAACCTGAATCTTCAATGTGGAACAGATTTTGGCCGACTTCTCTTGCACGCTGTGAAAAAGATGCAGTTGCCGAATGGAAAAAATCTCACAAGGACGATATTGAAATATTTAAAATCATTCAATTTTTCTTTGATGTTCAGTGGAAAGAGTTAAAATCGTATGCAAATGATTCAGGAATCAAACTGATAGGAGATATTCCAATCTTTGTCGCTCCTGACAGTGCTGATGTTTGGGCGAATCAGGAATTTTTCCAACTCGACAAAGATGGACGACCTGTTTGCGTTTCGGGTGTTCCTCCTGACTATTTTTGTGCTGATGGGCAACTGTGGGGGAATCCTCTGTACGACTGGGATAAAATGAAAACATCTGGCTATTCATGGTGGATAAAACGAATTCGCCGTGCATTTGAACTTGTCGATGTCCTTAGAATCGACCATTTCCGCGGATTTGAAGCTTATTGGTCTGTCCCTGCAGATGCAAAAACTGCAAAAAATGGAAAATGGGTAAAATGCCCTGGCGACGATTTATTTAAAACTATAAAAAAGAAACTTGGAGACATGCCGTTTATAGCAGAAGATCTCGGAGTAATAACAGATGAAGTTCGTGAGCTGCGAGACAACGCAGGATTGCCTGGAATGAAAGTTTTCCAGTTCGGCTTTAGCGCAGATGAAGCTCGCGAAAACGGAATGGTAAACTGCTTTTTGCCACACATGTATGATTCTTCAAAATGCGTTGTCTATACAGGCACACATGACAATGACACAATGCAAGGCTGGCTAGAAAATCTAAATGAGCAAGAACTTTTGCTTGTTGCCCAGTACATTGAAGGCAAAGAACTTTCTTTAGAAAAAGCAAAAAGCCTTGTAAAATCAGGGGCGCTTAGAAAAGAAATTATAAAATCGGTAATATCTTCCAATGCGGTTTATGCAGTTATCCCTATGCAAGATATTCTTGGAATCGGTAACGAAGGAAAGATGAATACTCCTGCAACAACAGGCAGCAACTGGACTTGGAGGATGGATAAAAAAGACTTTAAGTCAAGCGACGCAAAAATGCTTACTTTCTTTTCGGAACTCTACGGAAGAAATCTGTAAAGCAGAAAACAGCTTTCTAAACAGCTTTGTTTGTCCACTCAATCGCCATCTGTCGTAATTCGGCAGATGACGAACAGTGTAGTTTCGCCTTAATATTTTCTTTATGGGTATCGATTGTCTTGATGCTCAAATTTAATTTTTTTGCGATTTCTACAGTGCCGAGCCCTTTTCCTATCAATGTGAATATCTGGAGTTGGCGATCAGATAGAGTTGAAATCGCATCAGGGTGTTCTAACCCGCTTTTTACATCTTCAGAAATTTCTTTTAATCTGTTTCTTTCGTTGTCACTGAGGTAGATTTCGCCTTTAGTCACAGTTTTTATTGCATCGATAACATGGGACTCGGCTTCCTCTTTCATGATATAGCCTTTTGCGCCAGCTTTTAACGCTCGCTCTGCATAAAAACGTTCATCGTGCATGGAGATGACGAGAATGTTAGATTTTGGGTGAATAACGACGATATCTTTTATAAGCTCAAGACCGTCTTCCTGCCCAAGATTTAAATCTACAATTGAAAGATCGGGAGTTTCGTTGTTTAAAAAGGTCAATGCTTCGTTTCTGTCTTTTGCAATTCCGATAACATTGTATTCGCGTTGTGTTTCAATAAGTTGAGCAAGTCCACGACTAAAAAGAGGATGATCATCGATAATAATTACTTTATAACTCATATCATTACAATACCACAGAATTTAATTTAAATGTATAATATTTATATATGAGAATTGGATTAGTATTAAATCTTCTCGATGAGGAATATCAAATTTCTGTTTATAAGGGAGTTATCAAACGTGCAGCTGAGTTTGGAATCGAACTTATCTGCTTTCAACTGGAATACAATGCACTGGCTGAAGACAAGTTGATCACTCGCTTTCCCAGAAAAGAGGTTTTTGACATTGACGGAATTATCATTCTTACATCTGTAATTGTCGATAATTCAAACATTGTAAAAAAATCTGACTTGGAGAAAATTTGGGGCGACATCCCGGTCGTTTCCGTCGGTCAAAAAGTCAAAGGTGTTCCGTCTCTTCTTATCAAAACCGATGATTCTATGAAAAAACTTGTAGACCATCTTGTCTTAGAACACAAATACAAAAAGTTTTTGTTTATCAACGGTGCAAAAAAACATCCTGACGCAATCAATCGACAAGCCGTTTTTAAGAAAGCGATTGAGTCGCACAAATCAAGTTTTCCTGATTTGACTTATGTCTGCAAAGAGGGGAATTTTACAGCAGTTTCTGCAATTCAGGTGATGGAACAATACATGAATGAAAAAAAAGAGTCTCCCGATGTTGTCGTTTGTGCGAATGATAACATGGCGCTCGGCGTCTATAAATATTTTAAGATGAACAGAAATGATAAGAATATTCAAGAATGCGCTGTGACCGGATTCGACGATATTCCTCAGGCGCGTTTTGAAATCCCACCTCTCACGACAATCCATCAGCCGCTCGATGAAATAGGGCAAAAATCTGTTGAGCTTTTAAAACAGATGATTGAATGTAGACATGTTGAAGATGAAAAATATATCGGTTCTCGCATTGTTTACAGGCGTTCCTGTGGTTGCTGCGAAGATGATGATTTTTATTCGAAAGAAGATCAGTTTCTTAAGATGCAATCTAATTGCTTTTTTTCAGAGACTATGCTAAGGATGGTGAGCCATGTCGGGCAGGAGATAAACTGCGAAGAGACTCTCGGCGGATTAAAATATGTGCTTCGTAACAACATGGAGCAATTCAATGTAAATAACTTTTGTATGCTTCGTTTTTCAAACGGAAAAAAGAAAAAAATTACTGAAAATCACAAAAGCATTCTCGTAGACCCGCTTTACGTTCGCAAAAATGGAGTTGAATGTTACGAATTTGACAGGGAGATAAAGATGTCGCTTGGACAATTTTATCGAAAATATATAGGCAGTGAAAAAAAATCAAATCAGTCTTTTATTGTTAAATATCTTTCTGTCGGAAACGAATTGATTGGTTGCTCTCTTTATGATGCGGATGAAAAAGTGCTGCCTTATTTGAGCTCAATTGCGATAAACATCTCACATTGTTTAAACAGAATAACAGTTTCGGAAGAAAGAAAAAAACGTTCTGAAGAGCTTGAAAAGGAAGTCAATAAACGGACGAAAGAACTTGTGGAAGCGAATACAAAGCGTATGAAAGTTGAAGCGGAAGTTCTGAAAATCTCCGAAATCGAGCGTCAGCGGTTCAGCAACGACCTTCACGACGATATTTGTCAGCGGCTTGCAGGAATTTCTATGCTTTGCAGAAGTTATTCAAATCAGGATTCTGCTGTTGAAAAAAGTCAGATGATTGAACTTGCGGAACTGATTGGTGAAACACTTTCGCGTGCGCGTCAGTATGCTCATAACTCTTATCCTGTAGAGCTTGAAAGCCTTGGAATAAACTATGCGCTCAGCAACCTCTGCAATACTTTTGAAAATCAGTCAGGAATTAAATGCGATTACAGATGGGCTGTGCACAAAGATGTTAAATTCAGCAAAATCGAAAAGCTAAATACATTCAGGATTATCCAAGAAGCGTTGCACAACGTGATGAAGCATTCCAAAGCAAAAAATGTGACAGTCAGCGTTTTTTCCGAAGATAAAAAAATCTCAGTCAGCATAATTGACGATGGAATTGGTTTTGTAAATAATAGCAATGAAGGAAGAAAAGGGCTCGGGCTCAACTCTATGGAATACAGAGCAAATCAAATTGGCGCGAAATTTTTTATAAATCAAAATAAGCCTTTTGGAACTTGTGTCTTGATTTCATGGCGGGCAAAAAATAAATAAGATGAAAAAAAATAAGGCGGAAATATGGCAAAAGGAAAATTAAGAGAACTTTTAGATATTTACATTGCATTTGTAAAAATCGGTGCATTTACTTTTGGCGGCGGACTAGCGATGATGCCTATGATGCAGCGTGAACTTGTAGATAAGCGCAATTGGATTACAGAAGAAGATTTGATAGATTACTATGCGATTGGGCAAAGCACGCCGGGAATAATCGCCGTAAATGTTTCGACTTTTGTAGGATATAAGCGCATGGGAATCATTGGTGGAATTATCGGGACACTTGGCGTAATTTCTCCTTCACTTTTGATAATAATGATTCTTGCCAATCTGATTGATTCTGTTGACGAATTTCCTGTTGTTCAAAGAGCTTTGAGAGGCGTAAACGTTGCGGTTGCCGCTTTGCTGACTTCAGTGATTTACAAATTTGCTAAAAAGACAATCAAAAATATATGGCACGTCCTCTATATGCTTGTTTCATTCAGTTTAATTTATTTTCTGAAAGTTCAGTCGTACTGGATCATCATCGGATCACTTGTCATCGGCTGCATAATCGCTTTTATAAATCAAAAAAAAATGAAAAAAATCAGATAAGGAAGATAAGGAATAGATGATGGAAATACTCGGATTGCTAAAACTTGGAATCACATTTTTCAACATAGGGCTTTTTACAATCGGCGGAGGTGTTGTTGCAATTACATTGATGCAGCAGGCAATCGTCGCTAATGGACTTATCACACAGGAACAGTTTTACAACATGGTCGCAATTTCCGAAAGCACACCGGGACCTTTGGGAGTAAATATGGCGACATATATCGGTTATCATCTTTACGGTGTGCCCGGCGGAATCATCGTCACGCTGTTCCAAGTTGCCCCTTCTATAATCATCATTTTGATAATTGCGAAGTTCTTAAAATCTTTTAATTCAAATCCTTTTGTAAAATGTACGCTCGAGTTTTTGCGCCCGATCACAACAGGCCTCGTGCTCGTTCCTGTCGTTCAGGTAATCACATTCACCTTAATCAACATTCCAACAGCTTTCGTAGATTTAGCAAAACTCGATACATGGAAAAATCTGTTTGAATGGAAAAGCGTCGCAGCGTACGAGCTTTTTGTAATTTTATTGTTCAAGTTTAAACTTCATCCGATATTTATAATTATTTTAGGTGCTGCTTTCGGGATTGTATTTTTGTAAGATGGATTTTAATTCAATACTCACCCTTTCAAAATTTACAAAACTAGAATATAATTAAGCCTATGAGTACACATATTAACGCTCCTGAAGGAGCAATCGCACAGACTGTTTTGCTTCCTGGTGATCCGTTGCGTGCAAAATTTATCGCTGAGAACTTTTTGAAAGATGCTAAATGCTACAATGAAGTTCGTGGAATGTACGGATTTACCGGTACATACAATGGAAAACGTATTTCTGTGCAGGGAACTGGAATGGGGCAGCCGTCTCTTTCTATCTATGTTCAGGAACTTTTTCAATTTTATGGAGTTCAAAATGCTGTAAGAATCGGAACTTGTGGTTCAATCAGCGAAGATGTAAAACTCCGCGACATAATTCTTGCAAATGGTGCCTGTACAGATTCTTCGCTCCAGAGTCAAAGGTTTGGACTTATGCATTACAGTCCTGTTCCTTCTTTTAAACTTCTAAATGCTGCATATAACAAAGCCAATGAACTCGGTTTAAAGACAGTTGTCGCACCTTGTGTTTCGAGCGACCGTTTTTATGATGCGAACGAAAATTGGAAGCTTTGGAAAAAATACGGTGCTGCCGGCATTGAAATGGAAGCAGCCGAATTGTATACGCTTGCCGCCGAATTTAAACGGAACGCACTCGCAATTCTCACTGTAAGCGACCACATCATAACTGGAGAGGCTACAACTGCCGAAGAACGCCAGACTACTTTTAAAGACATGATGAAGCTAGCGCTTGAGACTATGACAAGTTTATAGTTTTATATGATTTTTATATATTTGGGAGATTAAAAAATGAAACCGACATTGCTAGTTCTTGCGGCAGGGATGGGAAGCCGTTACGGTGGTGTAAAACAGATAGATGCAGTTGGGCTCAACGATGAATGTCTTCTTGATTTTGCGACTTATGATGCAATGAGGAGTGGTTTTGGAAAAGTCGTGTTTATCATCCGTAAAGATATTGAACAGGCATTTCGTGAACGACTTTTTGACAGGGTTTCAAGGAATTTTGATGCCGAATATGTTTTTCAGCAGCATGAGTCTCTTTTGACCGCCGAGCAGATAAAAGATTCTGCAGGACGCGAAAAACCTTGGGGTACAGCTCATGCAGTGCTATGTGCAGAAAAAGCAATCAAAACTCCTTTTGCGGTGATTAATTCAGATGACTACTATGGGCGACAAGCGTTTGAAGTACTTGGGAAACACTTATCTTCAATCGATTTGATGAGCCGCGAACATGCGATGGTCGGCTACGTTCTCGGAAATACGATGAGCCGCAGTGGGTCAGTAAGCCGCGGCGTATGCACTGTAGAAGATGGAAAACTGAAGAGCATTGTTGAAAATCTTAAGATTTATTACGAAGACGATAAAATTATCTCTGAAGTTGATGGAGTAAAAAATCAGTTTACCGGAAAAGAGTGGGTCAGCATGAACTTTTTTGGATTCAGCCTCAAAGCGTTCGACGAATTTCATGCTTACTGGGAAAACTTTATAAAAACCAATTCGACTTCGCAAAAAGCAGAAGCTCTTCTTCCTGTTGCCGCAAGCGATATTATTTCACACAACGAAGGAATTATCAAATTTTTCACATCGGAAGAGACTTGGTTTGGGATGACGTACCCACAAGACCGCCTGATTGTAAAAGATGAAATCTCTAAAAAAATTCATACAGGTTATTATCCTGAAAAACTTTGGGAAAAATAATGCTTAAATTGAACGCAGTAAAATTGGAAAAAATCTGGGGATATGAACTTTGGCTGGCGTCTACGCATCAAATAGCATGTCAAGATGACTTTAAAGAAATTTGTAGAGGAGATTATCCTCTGCTGGTAAAAGTTATTCAGGCAAATGATAAGCTTTCTATTCAAGTTCACCCTGATGATGACTGCGCTGTAAAACTTGAAGGAGCAGGGAATCGCGGAAAGACCGAATGTTGGTATGTTCTCGATGCTGAAGAAAATTCAAAAATCGTATATGGAATTAAAAATGGTTTTTCAAAAGAAGTGCTTGCAAAAGCGATCAGTGAGAATAAACTTGAACAATATCTGGAATTTGTCAATGTAAAAAAAGGTGATTTTATATATATTCCTGCCGGTACTGTACACGCTATCTGTTCCGGGCTCAGACTTCTTGAAGTTCAACAGTCATGCGATTTGACTTACAGAATTTATGATTGGGGACGTGGACGTGAAGTTCATCTTGAAAAAGCTCTCGCAGTTATAAAATGCGAAAAGATGACTCCCGTCTCACAGTTTGCAGGAGAATTTAACTGCAAATACTTCAGTTTAAAAAAGATTGATGTAAACGGTGGCTGGAGCATGTTAGCCCCTGAAGGAGATTTCCCTGCTGCTGTGCAACTGCTTTTTGTCATCTCTTGCGAAAAAGCAGTTATAAGAACTTCCGATGAAAAAGCTGGTAAACAGCTCTCGCCGGAAGATATCTACGCCGTTCTGCCCGGCGAAAAAATCACTGTTGAAGGTAAAGCGAGCATAATGAAAATCACTGCAAGCTGATTGACATCGGATTAAAATTTGATGTAAGAGCTCTGACTGCCCCAAGCGTTGTCGGAGGTCCGTGACCCGGCATCAAAATTAAGTTGTCTTGTTGAGAAAATATTTTCTTTTCTATATTTAATTTTAAAATATATTCAGAGTAACTTGAATTTGTAGAGCCGATTTCCCCCGCACTTAAAACATCTCCTGTAAACATCAAATTTCCTATTTCATAAACGACAGAATCAGATGTATGTCCCGGCAAAGACATATATCGCACAATCATTTTCGCAATTCTGATTTTTCCGTCGCCGGAGAGCACTGTCGTGTCATTTCCTGCAACTTCCCAATCGGCAGCGAGAATTTTTGGTGAATATATTTTGCGCAATGTTTTTAATCCGTCAACATGAGAGCCGTGATTGTGCGTGATTAAAACAGCCGCAAGTTTGAGATGGTTTTCTTCGATCCTAGAAATTATCGTTTCGTTTACCTCTCCCGGGTCGATTATGATTGCTTCGTTTATTTCTTCATTTACCACGATATAGCAATTTGAAAAGCCGTTGAGATTTAGGTGAAAGTACACTTTCATTGAATTTCTCCATCAACAATAGAATTGCCAAACTCAAGAGTGATTGCACTTCCTGAAGAATTAAAAAGAGCCTCGCGGGTGTTAGACATTTTGAAAGATACATTTTCTTTTTTTATGCCGTAAAACAGCGTTCTTTTTAAGTTGCAATTTTTAAAAGATGTGTTTACTAGGTCAGCGTTGATAAATCTCGAATTGAAGAGATCCGAATCGTCAAAAGATGATTGATATGATTTTATCCCGTTGAAATTGTCTTGGATTATCTCGCTTGAAGTAAAAAGAGTGTGCGTAAACGTTGCACCGGAAAAAGAACTGAAAAGTGTGTTGCTCTTGATCATGTTGCATTCTTTGAAAATTGCAAAGTCAAAAATGCACAGCCTCATCACCGCATTGTGCGAAGTTATGTTCACAAAAGTGCAGTTTGTAAAATTGCATCCATAAAATTTTTTATTTGTAAAATCGATATCAGAAAAAATTAAACCGCAAGCATTCAGTCCGATAATTTTTTCATGAGTTCTGATATAGTTGTAAATATCCTCTTTCACTTTGCCCGGATCCGGAATGTGTTCGAGACAGTAATTTTTATCGTCCGAGATTTCTCCATTTTCATCGATTGTGGAGAGCGCAAGATTCCGGCAATAGTGAACAAGACATTTGTTCTGTGTAAACATAGTTGAATTATAGTTTGAAAAGTTAGTTTTTTCAATGAGATTTGTGCAATCAATATAAACTGTCATAGTTGAGAAATTGCATGTAAAATTGTATATTAATGTATGTTTTGTCGGAACTGTCACAAACAAATTGAAATATCTGAAATTCACATGATTGCAGAATGTCAACTAGGTAGGGGAAGTTGCGTTGTTGCCGCAAAGATTCATTCAATGCTCTTTTTGGAGGCGGATTGTGTCTGTAAATTACGGAGTTGATTTTGTTTTTCTTGATTCAGGCACCGGCGGTATCCCGTACCTTGCAAAACTAAGAGAACTTTTTCCTTCTTCCTCATGTGTTTATGTAGGGGACACTTCAAACTTCCCATACGGCGAAAAACCTTTAGAACAAGTGATAAGTTGCGCTGTTTCGATTGCCGGACAAATCATAAAAAAGTTTAATCCGCGAGCGATCGTTGTTGCTTGCAACACTATTTCTGTAAATGCACTTTCTGTACTCAGAAAAACTTATCCTGATACACTTTTTGTAGGGACTGTACCGGCGATCAAACTTGCAGGTAAAATTTCAAAAAAAAGATGCATCGGGCTTTTGGCGACTAATTCAACTATAAAAAGTCCTCTAAATCGGGAGCTTAAAGAACAGTTTGCTTCTGACTGCAGGCTTATTCTTAGGGGTGACCCAAAACTGATTTCTTTTATTGAACATAAATCTTTTACAGCTCAAAAAAAAGATATCGAGAGCGCTGTAAAACCTGCGGTCGATTTTTTTAAAAATGAAGGTTGTGATGTCATTGTCTTAGGCTGTACCCATTTTTTGAATATTTCGGATATCATTCAAAAAGTTTGTGGAGATGAGATTGCTGTCGTTGATTCTAGAGAGGGTGTTGCTAGAAGAGCGCTTAGTGTTGTTAATGATGACAGGGGCGTTGTGGGCACTCCCGCTAGAGAGGGTGGTGAGCAACGAAGTGCGAGCCAGGGAGAGACTTCTCCCTCCTTATATATCACCGGTTTTTCTGAAAAAAAAGACAGAGAAGAGTAC
This sequence comes from Treponema sp. Marseille-Q3903, assembly GCF_014334335.1. NCBI lineage: Bacteria > Pseudomonadati > Spirochaetota > Spirochaetia > Treponematales > Treponemataceae > Treponema > Treponema sp. Marseille-Q3903. The sequence continues at coordinate 1,811,294 of NZ_JACSEU010000001.1, read as the reverse complement.
GATGTAATTTGTTCCAAATACGGAATGATTTTTCGCGGTTTGCTCGAATAATTGGAGATTGAATAGCTTGTGGAATCACTTGCGTTAGTTTAATCGATTATTAAAGTGAAAAAGAAGCGCTTTTGTGCTTTAAAATAAATAAGGTGGTTTTTTATGAAAAAAATTATTTCTGGTAAAGTGCGTGAAGTTTATGATCTCGAAGACGGTCGCATGGTTATTGTGACGACAGACAGAATTTCTGCGTTTGATGTTATTCTTCCGACTATGATTACAGACAAGGGAAAGGTGTTGAACGCACTTTCAAATTTTTGGTTTGATTACACTAAAGATATTGTAAAAAATCACATGCTCTCTTCCGACTTAAAAGATATGCCAAAAGAATTTCAAAAACCGGAATACGAAGGACGCACAATCCTCGTTCAAAAACTTAAGATGATCCCGTACGAAGTGATTGTGCGAGGTTATATGTTCGGTTCTATGTACGAAGCGTATAAAAAAGGTGAACCGTTTTTGGGTCACAGTTTCGATAAAACATATCAGCAAGCAGAAAAGCTTTCTGAGCCTATCGTAACTCCATCTACAAAAGCTTCCGAAGGTCACGACATCAACGTTACGATCGACTATATGAAAAACGATATCGGACTTGAACTTGGAAATAAAATTGAGCAGACTGCTTTGGCAATTTACAAAAAATGCTACGAACACGCATACAAAAATGGAATAATCATTGCAGATACAAAATTTGAATTTGGGCTTGATGAAAACGGAGACCTCGTACTTGGTGACGAAGTTTTGACACCTGATAGCTCTCGTTTTTGGGATTTGTCTAAATATAAGACCGGAACAAGCCCTGCAAGCTACGATAAACAGTTTATCCGCGATTGGCTCAAAGAAAATAATCTTGCCGGTGAAAAATCAATCAAAGCTATTCCATCTGATATCGTCGCTAAAACAAGCGAAATTTACAAGGAATGTCAGAAAAAACTGTGCCATAAATAAAATAAATTGTGATGGAAATCTTTTTATAAAACAACAATCTTCACAAGTTTTTTGTTGATGTTGAAAATACGCGCATCGAGTGATTGTGTATTGATTTTACCGTTTATTACCTCGTGTCCGTTGAGACCGCTGTAATAGACGGTATTTCTGTTTTCCGAAAAAGAAACAATTTCAAGATTATTTTTTGCAGCGACGTTTTTGAAAAGCTCCATGACTGAATCTGTCTGCACATCGTAGAACTTTAACTGCTGTCCATGTGAAGAAAGCGAATCTGAGCCTTTTGAAATTGATGATTCAAAATAAAAACCATTATCGGAAAATATTGCAGAATCTATGTCGAAGTTTTTGACTGATTCAACATATTTGCACGAAAGCTCTCCGTTTTCATCAAAAACTTCAATCAGCTTTTGAGAGTTTTTTGACAGAAGAGAAGAAGGACTGTCTTTTTTTTCAACAGCATAAAGGCGTTTCCTAAAAGATTTTAAGTCAGATACCTTTCTCCAGTTGATTGTCGATGTAAGTTTATTGTAAACGTAAGCAGGTTCAGTTGTATTTTTCTTAAAACACGTCAGCGAGAGAATATTGCTGTTTTTGTTCAGATCATCAGATGTTTTGTCCATGAAATTGCAAAAGGAACTGATTTTTTCTGATGAATCAAGGAACAAAACTGCATCTTCATTTGAAAGCTCTGTGTAAAGCTCTGAATATTCAGGAATGCCTTTGAATGCCTTTAGGCTAAAATCAATATCCGGAGTAGAGCAGTATGATGCGAGAGTTTTTAAAACTTTTTCAGGATCGACAGTGATAATACCGTTTTCTTTTTTAGTCAATTCCGCTTTCCATGTCATTATCTTTTTATCTGATTTTTCTTTGTTGAAAATATCTGATTGCTCAAGTCCAGGCGTAGAAAAAAACTTATTTTTTGTAATAGAAAATTCATCAAGAGTGATTTTTTTATATGTGCCTTTTTTGTAAAGAACATCTGCAAAAAAGTTGTTTTCGTAATAATGATTTGATTCAAAATCAGTTTTTTTCGAGTAGCGTTCGCTTCCTAGAAGCTCTGCAAATATTTTTAAAAGATTATTTTTGAGCAAAGCGTTTATCACATCTTCATTTTTAAGATCTTTTGTTTTTTCAGCTAGCTCTTCAAATCCTTTTACATTTTTAAAAGCATCAAAACGAATGTCGTAGCGTTCAGAAAGGTTGGGATAATATTCTGCATCGTATTTTTTGCCTTCTTCATTTATGTAAGTTCTCTTTACTTTCTGTAAATCTGTCTTTTTTAACGACAACCACGCTTTATCAAAAAGATATGCAGTTAAGTTTTTTGTGTTTACGCTATCAGCTTTTGAGTTGCTAAAATAATAGAAAAAATCGATTGTGTTTGCATCGAGTAAAGTGTATTTTACTTCTGAGCCTGTCTGGGAAAATAGAGCATCTTTATAATCAAAAGTTTTTAAGTTTCCGTTGATTATTTCTTTTTTAGCTGACTGATTGAATGCGCCGTTTTCACAAGGATACTGATACAGTGCTCCGTCTGAAATACAGTAAATGCAGTTTAGAAGATTGCAGTACGCCCATGAAAGCTTATCGTTTATCTCAAAAAGTGTAGAATAATTTTCTCGGTTTGAAAGCTTGATGGCACGCAAAACATTAGATGTCTCAAAGTTTTTTTCTGTGTTTGTTGTCGCAAAAAGCCATTTTCCGTCATCGCTCACATCTATATCTGTGTAAATCGTACCATTTATGGCAGGCGTAATTTTTGCGATTGATTTTTCAAAAGGGCTGTATTTGTAAATCATGTTAGAATTGCCTGAATTGATAACTGTAAAGTAGACGTGTCCAAGTTTGTCAAACACCAAATTGTTTTTGCCATCGGCTTTAATGTCTATATCTTTCCAGCTGTTGTTTTTGCTGTCATACAAAACGTCGTCGTACGTGCCGTCTTCAAAAACGCACAAAAGTTGCCCGATTTTGAAGTTTTCAGGAACGCCTGCTGTCAAAACGTTGCCTTTTTCGTCTTTATATGAATATTCAACGGAAGAAGGAACGGAAACTGTTTCGTTAAAAAGAATATAAGTTACGCCTGAAGATTCCGAGTGAGATTTTGCAATTTCGCAGATTGGAGACAAAATCAAATCCGAAGGAACTTCCATAAAAGAATCTGTTGTGCCGTTTTCGCGGATTTTTATTATGTTATTTTGGTTTTCAGACGTAAGTTCTGTAACGGCAAGCGCTTTTGCATCTTTAGTTTTGAATTTTATGATTTGTTTTGTGTCTGTTGTTACATCGAAACCTGTAACTTGGTTCTCGTATTGAGAGTTTGTTACGGCATTTGAGCAGTTTAATAATGTGAGGATAGATAAAACAATTAAAAATATTTTAAAATAGTTTCTTGTCATGTTCTAATCCCACCTAACATTTATTTGATTCTCACTGATAAGTTTACGGCAGGTTATGATAAAAGTCAACGTATGCGTTCTTTTATCGCTGCGATGTATTCCCATGAATTGAGGATTTTTTTTGCTTTTGGACTTGCAATCCGAGCTATATCACCAGTCATGTAACCTTCTTCGATTGTTTGAAGTGTAGCTTTTTCAAGGCATTTTGCAAAATCAACAAGTTCTTTATTTTCATCGAGTTCACCGCGTTTTGCAAGCGCCCCTGTCCATGCAAATATTGTGGCTACAGGGTTTGTTGATGTTTTTTCACCTTTGAGATAGCGGTAATAGTGTTTTTGGACTGTTCCGTGACTCGCTTCGTATTCAAAATTTCCGTCAGGGCTGACTAAAACTGACGTCATCATCGCAAGTGAACCGCACGCAGATGCGATCATATCTGACATAACATCTCCGTCGTAGTTTTTAGTCGCCCACATAAATCCGCCTTCAGACCGCATCACGCGCGCAACAGCATCGTCTATCAAAGTGTAAAAATATTCAATTCCTGCATCGTCGAATTGTTTTTTGAAATCCTGATCAAATACTCGTTGGAAAATTTCTTTAAAATTTCCGTCGTATATTTTTGAAATCGTATCTTTTGCTCCGAACCAGACACAAAGTTTTTTGTTGGCAGCGTATGTAAAACAGCACTTCGCAAAATTTTCGATAGATTCGTCCAAATTGTGAATTCCTTGAATAATACCCGGTCCTTTCATATCCATGATAGTTTTACGGATTTCTTTTCCGTCTGTGCCTGTAAAAACAAGTTCAGCTTTTCCGGCTGTCGGGCATTTTATTTCGCAATTTTTATAGACATCTCCGTATGCGTGGCGTCCGAGCACAATCGGCTTTTTCCAGCATGAAACTGTTCCGTGCACATTGTTTACAAAAATCGGTTCTCGGAATACAGTTCCGTCGAGCTCCGCTCGTATAATTCCGTTTGGTGAAGGCGTGAGTTTTTTCAGGTGATATTCTTCAACTCGCGCTTGGTTGGAAGTGATTGTAGCGCATTTTACGCCGACATGAAGACGTTTGATTGCTTCAGCAGCTTCGTAAGTGATTTTGTCATCAGAATCATCTCGGCTCTTAAGACCTAAATCGTAATATTCTGTTTTCAAATCGACATAAGGTAAAAGAAGTTCTTCTTTGATAACCTTCCATAAAACACGAGTCATTTCGTCACCATCGAGTTCCGCGATAGCGTTTTTCATCTGGATTTTTGCCATAATATGTAAATTATAGTGATTTTAGTTTTGTATAACAATACGACGGTGTAGAGCAAACGGCTGTGAGATGGTGTCATTTGTTTATCATAAAATCAAAGCCATAATTGTTTGAAACAACACAATGTGATAATATTTGAAAATCTACAAATTACGGATGTGTGATAAAAATTACTTCCGTGTAATTTTTGTCACGAAAGTTTACCTTGCGCGTCGCGCTACGTAAACTCTGATACAGCGCCTCCGTGCGCTGCCGCTAACACGGAGTTTTTAATGGGAGGTGTGGTAAAAATTACATCCTTGTAATTTTTACCACGAAAGTTTACTTAACGCGTTGCGCTGTGTAAACTTTGATTCAGTGCCTCCGTGCACTGCCGCTAACGCGGAGTTTTTAATTGGAGGTGTGGTAAAAATTACATCCTTGTAATTTTTACCACGAAAGTTTACTTAGCGCGTTGCGCTGTGTAAACTTTGATTCAGTGCCTCCGTGCACTGCCGCTAACGCGGAGTTTTTAATTGGAGTAAAAAAATGAAACTTTGGGAAAAGGGTGCTTACCTTGTAAACGGAAAATTATATGAATCTGCCAATTGTTCAGCCGCTGACGGCTCAAAAAAGACAATGGCTTATTCAATTCTTCAGAAACACAACACAAGCGGTGACGACGCAAAACTAAAAATCAAGTTTGATAAAATCACGTCACACGATATCACTTATGTCGGCATAATTCAGACTGCCCGCGCTTCTGGACTGGAAAAATTCCCTCTCCCTTACGTTCTCACAAACTGCCACAACTCTCTCTGCGCTGTCGGTGGGACAATAAATGATGACGACCACATGTTCGGCCTAACGTGTGCGCAAAAATACGGTGGAATTTATGTTCCTCCTCATCTGGCTGTAATTCATCAGTTTGCCCGTGAAATGCTTGCAAAATGCGGCGACATGATACTAGGCTCTGATTCACATACGCGTTATGGCGCGCTTGGCACTATGGCAATAGGTGAAGGTGGTGGAGAACTTGCAAAACAGCTTCTTGGAAAAACTTACGATGTAGATATGCCAGGTGTCATAGCTGTATATCTTACAGGGGAACCTGTCGCAGGAGTCGGCCCACAGGATGTTGCACTTGCAATTATAAAAGCAGTTTTTTCCAACGGTTATGTCAAAAACAAAGTGATGGAATTCATCGGTCCGGGAGTCAAAAAACTTTCTGCTGATTTTCGCATAGGCGTCGATGTGATGACTACAGAAACGACTTGCCTTTCTTCAATATGGACTACAGACGAAAAAATTCGCGAGTTTTATGCCGTTCATGGACGCGAAAACGATTATTCCGAAATAAATCCTTCAGATGGTGCTTACTACGACGGAGCAATCGAACTGGATTTGAGTGAGATACGCCCGATGATTGCGCTACCGTTCCATCCGAGTTGTGCTTACACAATCGACGAACTGAACAACAACCTTATAGAGCTTCTTGAAGAAACTGAAAAACGCGCAAAAATCTCATTTGGCGACAAAGTTCACTTTTCCCTTAAAGATAAAGTTATCAACGGTAAACTTTACGTAGACCAAGGAATCATCGCAGGTTGCGCTGGCGGCGGATACGAAAATATATGTGCGGCTGCCGACATCCTAAAAGGAAAAGATACAGGAAACGGAAAATTCCTCCTCGATGTATATCCTTCGTCTATGCCGATTTACAAGGCACTTATGGAAAACGGAGCGTTCAGTGCTCTTGTAGATGCCGGTGCGATTGTAAAAACAGCGTTCTGTGGACCTTGTTTTGGAGCTGGCGATACTCCTGCTAACGGAGCACTTTCAATTCGCCATTCAACGCGAAACTTTCCTAACAGAGAAGGCTCAAAGATTCAAAACGGTCAGATTTCTTCTGTCGCTCTTATGGATGCCCGCTCAATCGCTGCAACAGCTGCAAATAAAGGATTTCTCACTGCCGGTACAGAATACGATACAGAATTCAGTGGAAAAAAATACTTTTTTGATAAAGCGATTTATGAAAAACGCGTTTACGATTCAAAAGGCATTGCTCATCCTGAAGTCGAAATCCAGTTTGGACCGAATATCAAAGACTGGCCAAAAATGCAGCCGCTTTCACAAGATCTGCTTGTAAAAGTTGTGAGTGAAATTCACGACCCTGTGACGACAACAGATGAACTGATTCCGTCAGGCGAAACTTCTTCGTTCCGTTCAAATCCTCTCGGTCTTGCAGAATTTACGCTGAGCCGCAAAGACCCGCAATACGTCGTTCTGGCAAAAGCAGTCCGCGATCTATCTGATGATGTAAAAAAAGAGATTAAATTTGTCTCTGACGCATTCGATGCTGCAAAAGCCGATATGAAAGGTCGTATTTCAAAAGCCTCTGTCGGCTCTACAATTTTTGCCGTAAAACCCGGAGATGGTTCTGCACGTGAACAAGCTGCTTCTTGTCAGCGAGTGCTCGGAGCTTCTGCCAACATCGCAAACGAATATGCTACAAAGCGATATCGTTCAAATCTTATAAACTGGGGAATGCTCCCTTTTGTTTACAAAGGCGGAGATAAAAACATTCCATTTTCAAAAGGGGACTACATATTTATCCCTGATGTAAAAAAAATGATAGAAGAAAAACTTTCCTCTATAAAGGTATATGCAGTCACGATGAGCGGAAAAGTAAATGAATTTGAGTTATCGACAGGAGAACTCACAGATGATGAGCGAAAAATCATCCTTGCCGGCTGTTTGATAAACTTTTATAGGGGCTAAATTATTTTAAAGTGGCGGAAACTCATAGATTGGGGTATAATAAAAATTAAAAGGAGATATTTAATATGAAGAGATTTGTATTAACAATTTGTGTTGCAGCTATCGCAGCTGTATCTTTTGTATCTTGCTCAAAGAAGGCAAATGGTGCTGGAGAAAAAGCAACAATGAAAGTTGCAATGGTAACTGATTATGGAGATATCACTGACCAATCATTCAACCAGACAACATATCAGGCATGTAAGGAATATGCCCAGTCAGAAAAACTGGACTTTAAGTATTACAAACCGTCTGGAGACTCTACAGAAGCTCGTGTTTCATCAATCAATGCCGCAATTCAGGACGGATACAATGTACTTGTATTGCCGGGATTTGCTTTTTCTGAAGCAATCGTAAAGACTGTTGACGACAACAGCGATGTTTATTTCATCGGTCTCGATGTAAGCGAATTTGACCTTACATCTGCTGCCGAAGCTAACGGAAAATCTAACTGGAAACTTCCTAAAAATGCATTTTGTGCTGTTTATGCAGAAGAGATTCCAGGATTCTTTGCAGGTTATGCAGCTGTAAAAGAAGGATACAGACATCTTGGATTTTTGGGAGGTATGTCTGTTCCTGCTGTAATCCGCTTTGGTTATGGTTTTGTTCAAGGATGTGAAAAAGCTGCTGCCGAAATGGGTATTTCTGACAAAGTAACTGTTGAATATGTATACGGTGGTCAATTCTACGGCGACCAGACAATCACAGCTGCTATGGACGGTTGGTATCAGCAGCGCGGCGTTGAAGTTGTATTCGCTTGCGGTGGTGGAATTTGGACATCTGCTTGTGAAGCAGCTGCTAAAACTAACGGTAAAGTAATCGGGGTTGACGTTGACCAGACAGCCCTTATCAACAAATATGGCGAGGGAATGTGTGTAACATCTGCAATGAAAGGTCTCGGTGCTACTGTAAAAGCTTCTCTTAAGAGTATTGCTGACGGAAAGTTTGGTGATGAATACGCTGGAAAAGTTTCAAGTCTCGGCCTTGTTTCAGGAACAGATTTGGCAGCAAACTTCGTTGAACTTCCTGTTGCTACATGGGCAATGAAGAACTTCACTGTAAATCAGTACAAGTCACTTGTAAAAGATGTGTTCTCAGGAAAAATTGCAATATCTAACGATATCGCTAATGTTCCTGCACATTCAATTGCGTTGAACATCTATCCTAATATCAAATAAATTACATAGCTAAAGACTATTCGCTTGCTTTGTAATTTTTAGAGACAGTCATATCACACGGATGCACATTTGCATTGGTCAATCCGTAATCCGTGTGATATTTTTTTTTAACATTTTTTTCTTGCTGAATGTTTCTATATCATTCTATAATGGAGAAATATGAGTGATTATGTAATCGAAATGACCCACATCACTAAGCGATTTCCTGGAATTATTGCTAATGATGATATTACCTTGCAGCTTAAAAAAGGCGAAATACACTCTCTGCTTGGTGAAAATGGCGCTGGAAAATCAACTTTGATGAGTGTGCTCTTTGGTCTTTATCAGCCCGAAGAAGGTGAAATAAAAAAAGATGGAAAAGTTGTAAAAATCAACAATCCAAATGATGCAACAGCACTTCACATCGGTATGGTTCATCAGCATTTTAAGCTTGTTGAAGTGTTTTCTGTTATCGATAATATTATTCTCGGTGCAGAACCGATGAAGCACGGACTTGTTGACCGCAAAGCCGCTCGCCGGAAAATCATTGAACTTAGTAAAAAATATGGGCTTGCCGTATCTCCCGATTCAAAAATCAGCGATATCACAGTTGGAATGCAGCAGCGTGTTGAAATTTTAAAGATGCTTTACCGCGATAACGATATCCTTATTTTTGATGAACCGACTGCTGTCCTCACGCCTCAGGAAATAACAGAGCTGCTTCAGATTATGAAAAATCTTGCAGCTGAAGGAAAATCGATTCTCTTTATTACACATAAATTAAACGAAATCATGGCAACATGCGACCGTGTAACAGTTCTCAGAAAAGGGAAGTGCATAGGCACTGTAAATGTCGCAGATACTACAAAAGAAGAGTTGTGCCGTATGATGGTTGGTCGCGATATTGAGTTTAACATTGAAAAAACTGATGCAAAACCGGGAAAAGTAGTCCTTTCAATAAAAAATATGAACGTCGCAAGCCGTATCCACGACAATCTTGCTGTAAAAAATGTGAGTTTTGATGTTCGGGCTGGAGAAATCGTAAGCATTGCCGGCATTGACGGAAACGGTCAGTCTGAATTTATTCAAGGGTTGACTGGTCTTGAAAAGCTCTATGAACCTGATAAATTTCATACGAAGATTATGCTCGGCGATATTGATATCACTAAGAAAACCGTTTGTGAAAAAAATCGCAACGGAATGAGCCACATTCCCGAAGACCGCCATAAACACGGGCTCGTCCTCGACTATCATCTTGATGAAAATATGGTGCTCCAGCGTTACTGGCAGCCGAAATTTGAAAAGCTCGGATTTATAAAAAAGCCGGACGTTGAAAAATATTCAGATATGCTGATTGAAAAATTTGATGTTCGCAGCGGAAATGGAAGTAAGACGATTGCTCGTTCTATGTCAGGCGGAAACCAGCAAAAGGCGATAATTGCTCGAGAGATGGACAGGTCTCATAAACTTTTAATCGCCGTTCAACCGGGAAGAGGGCTCGATGTTGGTGCTGTAGAATATATTCACGAGCAGATTATTGCCGACCGTGACAGAGGAGTCGCTGTTCTTCTTGTCTCTTACGAGCTTGATGAAGTTATGCAACTAAGCGACAGAATTCTCGTCATGTACGAGGGCGAAATTGTTGGAGAACTTGATCCTAAAAAGACAAATGTTCAGGAACTTGGGCTTTATATGGCAGGAGCAAAAAGAAATGACAAATAAGTTTAAAAAAATTATACAGTCCGAAAGTTTTAAAGCTATAGCCGCCGCTGTGCTCTGTGCTGTGATTGGTATTTTAATCGGTTATATAATCCTTTTGGTTATCAGTGCGCCGAACGCAACAAAAGCGATGCAGACAATCCTCAAGAATTTTATGTATTTTAGAAAACCGCATCAGCGGCTTTATTATTTTGGCAGTACGCTTGCAAAATCAGTTCCAATGGTTTTATGCGCGCTTTCCGTTTTGTTTGCATATAAAGCAGGTTTGTTCAACATCGGTGTCGGCGGGCAGTATTGTCTTGCAATCGGTGTTTCGTTGTACTGTGCGCTCGGACTTCATTTGCCATGGTGGCTTTGTGCAATCATCGCTATGCTAGCTTCCGCCGGCTGGGGTGCAATAGTCGGATGTTTTAAAGCTTTTTGCAGCGTCAACGAAGTTATCGCATGTATCATGATGAACTGGATAAGCTTATATATCGTAAATATTATGATGCATCACGAAAATGTCATGAATTTCACGCTTTCCGAGAGTTACCAGATAAAAAACATTTCGCCTCAAAGTTTGATTCCTTCTTTAGGGCTTTCAAAATTGTTCCATGACAATGAATACGTTACAATCGCAATTCCTCTTACAATCATAATAGCAATTTTGATAAATATCGTTCTTGATAAGACAACATTCGGTTATGAGCTAAAAGCGACAGGATACAACAAAAATGCTGCAAAATATGCAGGAATGAAAGAAAAATTGAATATCATTCTCACTATGGCAATTGCTGGCGCTTTAGCGGGGCTCGCCTCAGCTTTTTATTACCTAACAGATATTCAACAGTGGAAGACATCTTCTTCAGTACCGGGAATGGGGTTCAACGGCATTGCAGTCGCATTTCTTGGCGGATTAAACCCAATCGGTTCGATTTTTGCAGGATTTTTTATTCAGCACATCACGCTCGGTGGA